>JBLRXB010000022.1:0-17970 GCA_047920915.1 Kiritimatiellia bacterium | reverse complement strand
CCCGTAAAGAGTTGAGTACTTGCTTGAACCGGTCTGAAACCAGCACCATGCCTGCTGCAGGAATCGCGAGATCGCGGCGCAAGGGGGCCTCGATAAAAAGTATTTCCTCCGGGAGTTTCAGGTCGGTTTTTGCGTGTAAGAAATCCATGGCCATGGAGGCGGCCTGCAAGAGCACGAGCGCATCTTTTTCGCGGGGTCTGGAAGTTACATATCTTAAGTCCATCCCTGGACGCTTCTTTTGATATTCATGTATTTGCGGGACGAAGACGAAGGAGAGATAGCGCGCCTCGAATTCGGCCTGGATGATGTTGCCCGGGCGCGCCTCGTGGTGTTGACCGTTAATGAAAATATGTCCCTCCTGGTTAACTGAGAGTTGAAGCCGGAAGCTCGATTCGGGTGGCGGTGCATGCCATAACCATTCGCTGTTATATTTTGCGGGCAGATACGGATACCAGCCCCCATTGAGGCAAATAGCGGACTGGTACCTGCCGAAGGTTCCGAATCGTTCCGGTATATTCACGACAAAGGAGATTGATACGGTGGCGTGTGATTGCGATGTCAGGTGCGGATCCGGTATTGCTGCCGTAAGGAGAACACCGTCTGTCAGTCTTGGTTTCCGGGTGGTTGAAAACGCCGTGTCCTGTCCGTTGATTAGTACCCTTTCCAAACGCATGTCGCCCAAACTTAGTGATTCCGGGAATACGCGATCATAAAGTTTGTGGGAAATGGCCGGACTGACCGTTGCGTAATGATTGGGGTAGGCAAAAATGGGCAGCACTTGCGTTCTGTCTACATGCGCAGGGTTTATTGTAAATGTGTTCGTTCCATAAAGTTTTCCGGCTGCAACGTCGAGCGTTACATGCATGGTATAACTGTCGCGCGTCGAATTGCTATCGGCATATACTTGCATGCCGAAAAGCCATATGTTTGCCAGTACGAGCATGAACAGTCTGGCCTGATATATCCAACGGGCAGTGTGCATGGAATCGGTGCTCGGCATAGCTGGTTTTACGTCTGACTGGTCTGTTGAGGTTTTGTTTTCAAGCATGGTTTTATTGCGTTCGGGCAGGTCAAACGGCTTTCCTTGCGGGCCGACGGGATGTTGCATAAACATGCACCATGCCAAATGACGTATTGCCTGTCAATTTGGCTGAACGCAAAACGAGTTGCTGTTGACCATGCGAGTGTCTTCGGTTAGTTTCCCGAGGCAGTGGGACACGTGTGTTGTTTGGGGATCGTTTTGTGCGTGAAAAATTAGCCCGTTAACTTGGTTGTTGTGAGTACATACATGAATGATGCCGGCGTTTTTTTGAGACAAGTTCAACGAGTTGTGCGAGCACCCGTAACGATTCCAGCGCTTGCTAAACAGTATGGCTCCGTTACCTGGAAAGCAGTAGAGAGTGTGGCTGTGTTTCCGGAGCTAGGTTTGGCTTATAATCGAATCAAAAAGAATGCGAACACCTCGGTCATGATCTTGTTGCGGCAACTCGCATATGGGGTGGTTGATTCGCGCAAGGAGGCCAAGCGAAAATCGAAGACGTTGCTTGACCTTTCTCTTGCTGAACTTCGCAGCCTTGATCCATTGCATCTGTTTGTCGTGATCCGCAATCCTTATTCCCGGGTTTTGTCGGCGTTTCTGGATAAGTTTCGCGACGAGTCCTATCGCCGGCGGTACGGAACGTTTGACCTTACACCAGACGGTTTCGGGCAGTTTCTGGTCTGGGTCGAACGTGGGGGGCTCACGCGCAACGGGCATTGGAATCTCCAGACCAGCCGCATGATATCTTCCAAACTGGAAACCTATGATACGGTGATCCGCTTTGAACGTTTTCGCGATGAGCTTGTTGATATGCTGCGCGCGCGCGATATCGCGATACCGGAAGATTGCTTGCGTGAATTGTATCCATCCGATCAGACAAAACGAACTGATGCCTCGACCAAATTGCACGCATACTATAACGCCGAACGCCGTGATCGTGTGGCGTCTATATATGCTTCTGACTTTGCGTTGCTGGACTATCCGATCGACTTCCATTTGCCGGTTGCTGCATCGAACGACGATGCTTGTAGGGGGGGGGCGGCAGAAAAACCCGACGCGTAGTTTTTCTCAAGCTTCCGGCCTGCACCTGTTCGGGGCGTATGCGTTATTCTGCCCGCTTTTCGAAGCGTCCGCTGGTCCACTCTCCGTCCTTAATGCGTTCAACTTCTTCGAAATGTAGGGCGGTATAGGTTGCATGGACACATTCATATTGGGTTTCGAGAATGCCAGACAGGATCAAGAATCCGCCAGTTTTGACGGTTTCGCCAATGGCTTGGGCATGTTCGATTAAAACGGGCGCGAGAATGTTGGCGGCCACCATGTCGAAAGTGTCTGGTCGCTGCAAGTTGCCGACATCGCCGACGCATGGCGTAATAAGCGAGGAGAGCTCATTTCGGGCAATATTTTCGCTGGCCCCTTGAACCGCATCGGGATCATAATCCAATGCGGTGATTGGTTGCAGACCGAGTTTTGCGGCGGCAATGGATAGAATGCCGGAGCCACATCCGAGATCCAGAAAGCTACCCGTGTTACCGTTTGCCGTCCAGCTATCGAGCATGCGCAGGCAGCTGCGTGTTGTTTCGTGTCGCCCGGTGCCAAAGCTCATGCCGGGGTCGATATGGATCACAATTTCTTCTGCTTGTGCTTCATATGGTTCCCACACGGGGCGGATGACAATACGCGGCGATACTTTCTCGATTTGAAAATGGACTTTCCAGGCGTTGGCCCAGTCCGTTTCGGCGAGGGAGGTGCGGGTGATCGTCCAGCTTTCGGGGGCAGGTTGGGCGAGCCGTTGCAAATTGAGGGCATTGCGGGCGCGGTCGGCATCATCGGCATCTTCGAAGAAGGCATCGTGCCGATCCTGTCCGGATTCGATGGGCGTCCAGCAGGCGTATCCTTGTGTGGGCAGGGCCGCCAGTGCTGCTTCGATGAGTTCCCGGTCTTGGGCGGGGGCTTCAACGATGAGCGTTTCGAGCTTTTGTGCTACCGTTTGCATCTGTGTGTCTGGGGTTGGCATGGCAGTATGGTACTTGCAAACGGCGGCCAGAGGCAAGAGGCAAGTGCTGCGTAAGCGGGTGATTGTGAAAGGTTTTGGTGATTTGGGGCGAACGGTGTAGGGTTTTGCATGCAATTTTTTACGAATGGGGTGATGTGTGTCAGGGAAAGACGGCAGCATAGTGATACGGGGTGCGCGACAGAACAATCTAAAGGGATTGGATCTGGATATTGGCTTGCACCAGCTTACGGTGATTACGGGGGTTAGTGGGTCTGGAAAGAGTTCTTTGGCATTTGATACGATTTATGCCGAGGGACAGCGTCGTTATGTGGAGACGTTTTCGCCCTATGCCCGGCAATTCCTGGAGCGTATGGACAAGCCTGTTGTCGATCAGATAAGGGGCATTCCGCCAGCGGTAGCGATTGATCAGACAAATCCCGTGCGCACGTCGCGGTCGACAGTCGGTACCATGACGGAGCTGAACGATCATCTCAAATTGCTGTTTGCAAGGGCAGCGCGTTTGATTTGTCAGGGGTGCGGGGTTGAGGTTCTGCGCGATACGCCCGAGCATGTGGTGGATTGTGCGTTTCGCGATTTTGCTGTCGGTACGCGTTTGACATTGGTTTTTCCTGTGCTGGTGCCGGAGGGGTTTCCCTTGCAAGAGGTGTTGGATGCCTTGCGCAAGCAGGGATACGATCGCGTGCACGAGCGGGATCATGGGCTGCTGGAGGTGGTGCAGGATCGGGTCGTGTTGCGGAAAACGAACCGGGGACGTTTGCTGGATAGTGTGTCGGCGGCCTACCGTCATGGAAATGGACGGGTCACGGTGCAGCCGGAAGCGGGCACAGCGTTGCATTATTCGGAGGATTTGCATTGTGCAAGCTGTGATTTGCATTACCGGGAAGCATCTCCCAATCTGTTCTCTTTTAATTCGCCGGTCGGTGCGTGCGAACATTGTCGTGGCTTCGGGCGAACGATCGGCGTCGACTATGATCTGGTCATCCCGGATCCTTCGCTTTCACTGCGCGCGGGGGCCATCCGTCCCTGGCAGTCCAGTAGCTATCAGGAATGCCAACAGGACATGGTGCGTTTTGCCCGTAAGGCGCGCATCGCGCTGGACACGCCTTGGCGATCACTATCGGAGTCGCAGCGCCGCTGGGTGATTGAGGGTGCCGGGCGCTGGGAGGATGGGGCCTGGTATGGCGTACAGGGTTTTTTTGACTGGCTCGAAAGCAAGAGTTACAAGATGCACATCCGGGTGATGCTTTCCAAATACCGGGCTTACCGCGAATGTGAAGTGTGTCGCGGAGCCCGATTGAAGGCGGAGGCACTGTGGTGGCGGCTTGGGTCTGGTGCGGGCATGCATATTCAGGATGTGATGCTTTTGCCGCTTAGTGAAGCGCGGGATTTTTTTCATGATTTGGTTTTGCCGGAAGCGCCAAGCGAGGCGATTGCCCCGCTGTTGCATGAAATACGATCCCGGTTGCATTTTTTGTGCGAAGCGGGTCTGGGGTATTTGACGCTGGATCGTCAATCGCGAACACTGAGCGGGGGGGAAGTACAGCGCATTAATCTGACGACAGCGCTTGGAACCACGTTGGTGAACACCTTGTTTGTTCTGGATGAGCCGACGATTGGTCTCCATGCCCGCGACACGTCGCGCATAATCGGGATTTTGAAGCGTTTACGTGATGCGGGAAACACGTTGTTGGTTGTGGAGCACGATCCGGATGTCATACAGGCGGCAGATTGTGTGATTGATATCGGGCCTGGGGCTGGCGCACATGGCGGGGAGATTGTCTATACCGGCAGTGTGTCCGGTTTGCTGGCGTCCAAGGCGTCGGTAACAGGGGCCTATTTGCGTGGCGAAAAGAAGGTGGCAGATTCGATTGCCTGGTTGCCGACTTCGCGGCGTGTGGGGAGCGTGCTAGCGGTTCGCGGGGCGGCCGAGAATAATTTGCGGCATCTGGATATTGATATTCCGCTCCAGCGGTTGGTTTGCTTCACGGGAGTAAGTGGTAGTGGCAAGAGCACGCTTTTGGAAACGTGTATCTACCGGGGTTTGCAGCGCTTGCGCGGAGAACCGGTGGATTCACCGGGGCGATTGGATGCGCTTCACGGTGGCGATGCGTTTGCAAAAGTCGTTTTGATCGATCAGCATGCGCTCGGGAAAACCACGCGTTCGAACCCCGCGAGTTACACCGGGGCGTGGCAGGCCATTCGCGCGATATTTGCCAAGTCTCCCGAGGCGGAGGCCCGGGGCTACAAACCGGGGACGTTCAGTTTTAATAGTGGTCTGCGCTGTGAGGCGTGCGGGGGCAATGGATTCCAGCGCGTTGAAATGCAATTTTTGAGTGATGTATATCTGCGTTGTTCCGTTTGTGACGGGACCCGGTTCCAGTCGGAACTTCTGGATGTTCGCATTGATTTAGCAGGGCATCCGAATATGCATGTTGCGGATGTGCTGGATATGCCGATTGACACGGCACTGGAGGCATTTGCAGATTATCCGGCCGTGTGCAGGGCTTTGCAGCCGCTTGTTGACACGGGGCTTGGTTACGTGCGGTTGGGGCAACCGGTCACGACGCTTAGCGGAGGAGAGGCGCAACGATTGAAGCTGGCCGCCTACCTGCAGGAGGCGCAGCGCGATGCGGCGGTGCTCTTTATTCTGGATGAGCCCACGACCGGTTTGCATATGGCGGACGTTGCCATATTGGTGCAGGCGTTGCGGGCTCTGGTCATGGCGGGCCATAGTGTGTTTGTGATTGAGCATCATCTTGATGTCATTCGCGCTTCGGATTGGATTGTGGATCTGGGGCCCGAAGGGGGAAGCGGCGGCGGAATGGTTCTGTTTGAGGGACCGCCTTCTGAAATCGTGGGATGCGAGGGCAGTTTTACGGGCCGCGTCTTGGCCGCGGATGCGGAACGTGGTACGGGGTTGGTCATGGACGTTATGCGTCAATCCGCACGGCAGCATGGGGATGGGTGGAAGGATGTGGTGGAAACACCGCCGGCTTTGGCGGCCGAAAGTGGTGTGGTTTATGGCACCGATAGTAGATCCGTGATCCGGGTGCAGGGGGCGCGAGAGCATAATCTCAAAAACATTGATGTGGTGATTCCGCAAGATGCCTTCACGGTCATCACGGGTTTAAGCGGTAGTGGCAAGAGCACGGTGGCGTTTGATATATTGTATAGGGAAGGCCAGCGGCGCTATCTTGATTCCTTGCATGCATATGCGCGCCAGTTTGTGCAGCCGGCGGCAAGGCCGGATGTGGATGCGGTAAACGGAGTACCGCCTACAGTGGCGATCGAGCAGCGTATCAGTCGTGGCGGATTAAAGAGCACGGTGGCAACCATCACGGAGATTTACCACTTTATGCGTTTGCTTTTTGCGAAGCTCGGGGTGCAGCATTGCCCGGATTGCCACATCCCGGTTACGGCACAATCTGTTGCCGAGATTATGGCCTCGATCCAAAAGGCATTTGCTGGCGCGCGCATTGGTATTCTGGTGCCGTTGGTGCAAGGTCGCAAAGGGATCTATCGGGATCTGGCACAACGCTGGGCGAATCGCGGATTCCGGCATTTGCGGGTAGATGGGCATTTGGTGCCTCTCGATCCATGGCCACGTCTGGATCGTTATCGCGAGCACGATATTGATTTACCATTAGGGGAGCTGCGCTGCCGGAAAACGGGCGACACAAGGTTGCTGCAAGATCTTGTCTCGCGCGCCCTGGATGTCGGTAGTGGACATTTTCAAGTTGAGGTGTTGGGGGCGGGTGGTGCTTCCGGTCGGGTGCAGTGCTACTCATCCGTGCGATCCTGTGCGGGATGCGGCCGTAGTTTTCCCGAACCCGATCCACGTCTTTTTTCCTTTCATAGCAGTCATGGCTGGTGCGAATCCTGTTGCGGGACAGGCATTGCGCTGCGCGGTTTTGACGCAGAGCAGACCGGCGAGGAAGAAGGCTGGATACCGGAATCGGAACATGCGGAGCCATGCCGGGATTGTGGGGGTCGTCGTTTACGTATCGAGGCTCTCTCGGTGTATTTCCGGGAGCGATCGATCGTGGACTATACCGCGAAGACGGTTGCGGAAGCCGCGCTGGTATTGCGGCGCTTGCAATGGCAGGGGGCGGCAGAGAAGGCGATCGGGGAAAGCTTGCGCCAGGAGATGGCAAGCCGTCTGGATTTTCTGCAGGAGACCGGGCTGGGGTATCTGACGTTGGATCGTGCGGCCCCGACATTAAGTGGCGGGGAGGCGCAGCGAATCCGTCTGGCTGCGCAGTTGGGATCGAATCTGTGCGGGGTATGCTATGTACTGGATGAGCCCACCATTGGGCTGCATCCGCGCGATAACGATCTGTTGATCGAGAGTTTACGCAAATTGCAGCGTAAGGGGAACACCGTTGTTGTTGTCGAACATGATGAGGATACCATTCGGCAGGCCGACCATGTGATCGATCTGGGGCCGGGTGCCGGGACTCATGGTGGTCGGGTGGTGGCGCAAGGTACGCCTGCCATGATTATGCAGAATCCTGCTTCTGTTACCGGACAGTCGCTGGCCAAGTTCCAACTACATCCCATCGCAGGGACACGGCGCGCTTGCGGTGTCCGGAGCCGCTCTCCGGTTTTGCATGTCAAGGGGGCCAGTCTGCATAACTTGCGAAGCGTCAATGCACGTTTTCCATTGGGACGGCTTGTGTGCGTTAGCGGGGTAAGCGGAAGCGGCAAAAGTACCTTGGTGCATGATGTGCTGCTCGCTTCGCTTGTGCGCAAGGATGGCGGTGTCACCGGCTGCCGAGAAATCGTCGGGCGCGAACATGTCCGGCAGGTTCTGGAGGTGGATCAAACGCCGATCGGGCGAACGCCGCGTTCGTGTCCGGCAACCTATGTTGGTTTCTGGGATGCCATCCGGCGGTTGCTGGCAGCGGTGCCGGATGCGCGGATGCGCGGATGGGCTGCGAGTTACTTCTCGTTCAATACCGGTGAGGGGCGTTGTCCCGTATGCAAGGGCAATGGGTATATGACGGTGGAAATGAGTTTTTTGCCGGATGTGCAGGTGCGCTGTGAGGCTTGTAATGGACGCCGGTTCACGGCGGAAGCGGAGCAGGTGCGCTATCGGGATAAGAGTGTGGCGGACCTCTTGTTGATGTCTGTAGACGAGGCGCTGCCGGTATTTTCGGCACACCCGGGTATTGTGCGCCCTTTGCAGTTGATGCGGGATGTTGGGTTGGGATACATCACGCTTGGACAGCATAGTCCGACGTTGAGTGGTGGGGAGGCGCAGCGCATAAAGCTGGTGAGTGAATTGGCGCGTCGGTCGGATCGCGCGGGGACGTTATATATATTGGATGAGCCGACGATCGGTTTGCATGCAGCCGATGTGGAGCATCTGATACGCGTTTTGCATGTGCTGGTAGACAGTGGCGCGACGGTAGTTGTCATCGAACACCATGCTGCTATGCTTGCCGAGGCAGACTGGGTGATCGATCTTGGACCGGAAGGCGGCGCGGCCGGTGGTAGGATTGTCTTTCAAGGAACGCCAGAAGGTTTGGCTGGCAGTGCCAAATCCTATACGGGCCGCTATGTTAAGCCTTTGTTGGCGGGTTAAGAGGGCTTATGTTGCGGTGTGCCGCGGCAGAACTCCATTTTCCTGGATGTAGTCGAGAACGGGTTCTGGTAGCGGTCCCGTAGCTGACCAGGGAATTACATAGCGTCCGCCCCACTCCTCGTCGACGTGGAACTCCACGGGATGACCAGGTAATAGCATAAAAGGCGGCAATTCGCCGTTGTGATACTTCATCCAGATCTCAACTTCGCGGGGATAGTCCCCCTCGCCCGAATATTGCACATAGCGTCCGGCAGAAACAAAAAAGAGACGTTCGCCTTTGTGTTCGTCATCAAAAGTAAATCCCGTATCTTCGGTTTCGACGGGCTCCGGTTTGGGAGCTTTCTGTTTCGTCTTTTTCGCGGTCATACCTGTTCCCGTTTGCCTTGTTTGATGAAAATGATTACCGATATCGTAATCATATCAGAAACAAAAATCCACAGAAAACCTTTGGTGGTGCCGAGCGTTGCATTTTTGCTGCTCTGCGGGTAGATTGCGGTGTTATGAAAATACGATGTGCAATGAGATGGTGGTTTCTGGTGCTGGTGATCGCGGTGCCGGTGTTGCATCACGCAGCCAAGGTTCGGGAGTCGGTGCCCATACCGGCGGCATGGCAGCTGCCTGTATCGATCGGTACATGGCATGGCGAGAATCTGTTTTATTCACTCGATCCCGCGGTGCAGCGCGTGTTTCGCGATGGTGATTTGATTGAGCCGGGCGTTTGTCCGGTGAGTGGGGGTGGGCTGGATACGGTATCGCCACGTGAACGCGCGATGCTGCCGCGCGATGTTGAGATCGACCGGCGGCTGTATCATGGGCCGGAAGGTTTACAGCGTCATGTCATCATGTTGGTAACCGGAGAGTCGCGCGAGGGGATTCACCGTCCGGATTGGTGCCTGGTGGCACAAAATGTTCCAATCGGTCCGCTCTTCTTCTTGACGATTCCTTCTGCGGATGGTGCATCGTTTGATGTGGGGGTATATCCGATTCTTGCGCGCGGTGCGGAGGCGGATAGTCGTCCGGTCCAGTATTTTGTGTATTGGTTTGAGGGGGGCGGCGCGCGTACGCCGTATCACTGGTCGCGTATCTTGCGTGCGGGGTGGGATCGCATGCGGTCGGGACGTGCACAGCGCTGGGCGTACTTTTCGATTCAAATGACGGTGCCGCCCGGGGTGCTGGATGCGCAAGCATTTGTCACTGATGCGGTCCAGTGGTTTGTGGGGCGTCCGGCGCGATGAGTCGATTTGCCGGGCTGCACTTGTGTTGATTTGCATGGCAGCAAGCATGCATAGGATGATGGGGGCATGGCTTTATGCGAAAGATCAAGGCTGTAAAGACGTTTGGCTTATTTGGAGGAGATCGTTCGGAAGGTGCGTCTGTGCGACCCGATGGAATGACAAGTGATGATGTTGCTGAGCTCGGCCCCGTGTCCGGATCAGCCGTGATTACGCCGAAACAGTTGGCCCCGGTGATCGGGTATCGTTTTAAATGTGCGGAATTGCTGGAGCAGGCTTTTATTCATCCCTCTTTTCGATATGAGCAGGGTGGGGTGGTGGCGGATAATCAGCGACTGGAATTTCTAGGGGATGCGGTGCTGGGCTTGTTGTCGGCAGATGCGCTCTATCGTGTATGCAGCGCGGATCCGGAAGGTTTGCTGACGCAGCGTCGCAGTCAAATGACCAGCGGCAAAGCTTTGGCTGCGGTAGCCCGCGAGGCGGGTTTGGGGCTTTATTTACGGCTTGGCAAGGGGGAATGGCGTAGTGGTGGTCATATTCGGCAAGGGAATCTGGCTGATTTGTTGGAGGCGCTCTTTGGTGCGGCTTGGCTGGACGGGGGCGTCAAGGCGGTCCAACGTATGTTTGATACCTTGCTGTTACCCGTACTTCCGGGGCCTGAGCACAAGAATTTGCAGCGGGCGAATCCGAAAGGTATGTTGCAGGAGATGGTGCAGGCGCGATGGAAGCAGGCCCCGGTTTACATGTTGGTGGATACAAATGGACCGGCGCACGCGCAAGTATTTACCGTCTCGGTGACGTTGCCGGATGGGCGCATGTGGGAGGGAACCGGGGCGGGGCGGCAATCGGCAGAAGTCGCTGCGGCATCCAAGGCGTTGGATGCTCTTGACACGGCACCCGATGCTTCCTAGTATGGCCGTTCTTTTCGCGGGCCGTTAGCTCAGTTGGTAGAGCACTTGACTTTTAATCAAGGGGTCCCGGGTTCGAACCCCGGACGGCCTACTTTTGCGAAGGATTCACACGTATGCCAAGGGCGCAGAAAGGCGATTTCTTGTTGTGATACGGCGACGATTGCGATTACTTCCGGAAATTCTTCTGGCGGGGCTGGCGTGGTGCGTGATTCCCTTTTTGCCCCGGTGCTGTGTTGTCGGTTTGGCCCGGGTCGGTGGGCGGGTGGCCTGGTGCGTTTCGCGGCGCGAGCGCAAAATAAGTCTGGCTAATCTGGATCTCGTTTACGGTGATACGCTTTCATCCGGGGAGAAGGACGCGCTGGGCCGCGCCTCTTTTCAGAGCTTTGCCTTGACCTTGCTCGATTTATTCTGGTTTTCGCGGTTCACGGAATCCCGCTATCGTCGATTTATCGATATCGATCCCAAAATGGCCGAGATTTTGCAAACGGCACCCTTGATCGGTGTTACCGGGCATGTGGGGAATTGGGAGATCATCAGTATGATATTCGGGATGGAGGGGAATCCGACAACGGCGGTGGCAATGCCGTTAAAGAATCCCTTTGTGGGCCGGATGCTGCGTCGGCTGCGCATACGTACCGGTTCGGTGCCCGTGCCGCGTGCGGGTGCGGTTCGAACCTTGCTGCAGACATTGCGTTCGAAGGGGGCGATTGGCCTTCTGTTGGACCAGAATACGCATCCGAAGGAAGGAGGGATATTTGTCCCTTTTTTTGGTCTGCCCGTTGCTGTAAGTAATGCCGCAGGCCTATTGGCAAAAAAGACGAATGTTGCCGTAGTCGTGGTAATTGCGGTAGCGGACAAAAAAGGGTTTTATCATTTTGCCTGCAGCGATTTGTTGTTGCCGGAAGGCCTGACGGCCGCGGAGATCACCGTGGCGGTGACGCATCAACTCGAAACGATGATTCGGCAATATCCGCATGATTGGCTTTGGTCTTACAAGCGGTGGCGTTATTATCGCGATGGAGACGATCCGGCGCGTTTTCCTTATTATGCGGCGTGTTTGAAAAGAAAACCGGGGGGGCGTGTAAAATGAAAGTCGGGATCATTGGTGGTAGTGGGCTTTACGCGATGGAGGGCTTGGATGTGGTTACATCCGAACATGTGGAAACGCCGTTCGGGCACCCCTCCGATTGTTATGTATGTGGCAAGCTTGGTTGTCATGATGTCTATTTTCTTCCGCGTCATGGTGTGGGGCACCGTTTAATGCCATCGGAGATTAATCATCGGGCCAATATATATGGATTCAAGAAGCTAGGTGTGGAGCTGGTTCTTTCGGTGAGTGCGGTGGGAAGTTTGCGGGAGGATTTTCGTCCGCGTGATGTCGTGCTCCCTGATCAGTATTACGATCGGACCAAGCAATCGCGCGTGCACACATTTTTTGGAGACGGCATGGTTGCGCATGTGGGGTTTGGTGAGCCGGCCTGTCCGGGATTGCGTGCGCAATTGGCACGGGCGGGAGAGACCGTTCTGGCGCGCCGCGGCCAAGGGGAGGCGGGGCCGCGTTTGCATGTAGGCGGAACCTATGTTTGCATGGAGGGACCCGCTTTCTCGACGCGATCGGAGTCGCAGATCTACCGTAAACTGGGTTGCGACCTGATCGGGATGACTTCGCTGCCGGAGGCAAAGTTGTGCAGAGAGGCTGAGCTTTGCTACCAGTCGATTTCGATGATCACGGATTATGATTGCTGGCACCCGGATACCTCGGCGGTGACCGTTGATATGGTGACGGCGCATATGCAGGCGAATGCGGTATTGGCACAGGATATCTTGCGTGAGGCGGTTACCTCGGAGTTGCATTTGGATGCTGCTTGTACTTGTAGAGGCGCACTGGCGGTTTCCTTGGCTACCGACCCTGGTAGGGTTCCAGAGGATACGCGCGAAAAATTATCATTGCTGTTGGGTCGTTACTGGAATGTCTGAGGATGGCTGTCTGGGCTAACATGCTATTGCACGTGACGGCTGCCCCAAAGGGTATTTTGGATCTGGTATATCCACGTACTTGTTTTGCCTGCGGTGGCCAGACGCATGCCGCGGGTAATTATCTTTGCTGGGATTGCCTGGCCACGCTACCATTCATATGTGATCCCTATTGCAGTATCTGCGGAGACCCTTTTGATGGTGCCGTAGATCATGCCTTTGTCTGCAGTTGGTGTGAGCGGCATGATCCAGCATTTGAACGGGCCCGTTCGGCACTTCGTTACCGGGGCTGTGTGCCGCGTTTGCTGCAGGGTTTCAAGTATCAGCATGCCACGTACCTTTCGGCGGATTTTTCTTTGATTCTTGCCGGATGTGTGCGTGCACATCTGTTGGCAGGCGGGATCGACGCGATCGCATATGTGCCCCTGCATCCCCGCAAGGCGCGAACGCGCAGCTACAATCAAGCGCGTTTGCTGGCGGAGCATCTTTCGCGTCAACTGCAGCTCCCGATCGAGCGTAATGCCTTGCGGCGGATACGTTGGACATCGACCCAGACCCGCCTGAGTGCCGAGGCCAGGCGCCAAAATGTGGATGGTGCCTTTATTACGCCCATCCCGGATTGGGTGCAAGGGCGTCGGTGGCTGCTTGTGGATGACGTAATGACAACGGGCGCAACGGTCGCCGCCTGTGCAAAAGTGCTTTGTGATGCCGGGGCGACCCGAGTTGTTGTGGCGACATTGGCGCGCGGATAATACTGGCACCCCCGGCAGGGATCGAACCTGCGACCTTCGGATTAGAAATCCGTTGCTCTATCCACTGAGCTACGAGGGCAAAATAATATAAAACACTGACTGTCTGGGAGTTGTGAATTTGTTCATTTCCCAGCATTGCAACCCGGAATGGTAACCCGCCATGCTTGTGGCACGCACGCAACAAGTACGTAGACGGATGCAAGCAGTCAAGAGTTGCGACGCTTTGGTTAATGCCTCCATCGCTCGCAGCAATCGGGTTTATACTATGCCATCCTAAAACGGGGCGGCAAGCAAATTCAGACTTCCTGATCTGATCGGAAAATGCGTTGGCACTTTTGCTGGCCGTCCACCGGGATTATCCCGGTCGGGGGCAAACGTTTTTCAAGGAAATCGCCCTTTTCTGAACTTTCTGCACCACCGGCGCAAGGCCGGTGGGATCGCAAATAGCGGCAACAAAACGCAGATGCGCCCTACAGGAGTGCGGTAAAGCGATTACCATTTGCATCGCGGGGCATGAGCTGCTACGATTTGCTTTCCATGCGGTCAGAAACCGTAGTGTTCAAATGCATAAAAGGAGAGATGGATGAAGAAGCAGGTTTTGACGTGTACAATGATTTTAAGTGCGGCGTTTTTGCTGGCGGGTTGCAAGGAGAGGGAAGCGGCCTCTGATGACACGCAGCCGACAGGAGCTGCCGTGGTGACGCCTGAGGTTGCCGTGGAGGGAGAAGAGGATCTTTCGGCTGTAGTGGTTACGGTCAATGGGGAGACGTTGCTGCGCGGGGATATCAATCGTCAGATTCAGCAGGCAATGGGTTCGCCGCAGTTCGCGGCTCTACCGCCAGAGCAGGTCTCCATGATTCTGTCGCGTGCCGAGGAACAGATTGTCAATCAGTTTATCGACCAGACCTTGTTGCGCGGTGCGGCTGATGGTGCCGATATCACGATTACCGACGAGGATGTGGATACGTACATCGAAGAGCTGCGGGTACATTTTGCCGGTGGGGAGAGTTTGGAAGCGCGCATGGCGATGCAGGGGATTGCCATGGAAGATCTCCGGCGGGATATCGTTGCTGACATGAAGATCCGTGCACTGCTAGACCAGGTGACGGAGTCTGTCGAGCAGGTTGCTGACGAGCAGGTGCAGGCTTTTTATGATGAGAATCGTGAAATGTTCAGCGCACCAGAATCCGTTTCTGCAAAGCACATTTTGGTTCAGGTTGGTCCGGAGGCAGATGAAGAGGCCCGCGAAGCGGCACTTGCAGAAATTACGGCCATTCGCGAAAAGCTGCTGGCTGGTGAAGTTGACTTTGCGTCTGCCGCACAGGAACATTCGTCTTGTCCGAGTGGACAACGCGGTGGCGATTTGGGGCAATTCGGCCGCGGGCAAATGGTGCCAGCTTTTGAGGAGGCTGCCTTTGCGCAACCGATTGGTGTTGTCGGCGAAGTGGTGGAAACCAACTTTGGGTATCACTTGATCCTGGTCTCGGAACGGCAGGACGCCAGCGAACAATCGTTTGATGCGGTGCGCGAAGACATTGCCGAATATTTGGCTACGGGGCAGAAGCAGGAAGTGGTCCGCGCGTACATTGAAGGGCTGCGCGAAGCCGCTGACATCAAGATGGCTGAGTAAGTTGTTTTTGTACGATAGCCCATTTTAGCGGGAGGTATCATGAAGTATGTTTTATTTGCCTGTTTGTGCTTGGCGATCTGGCTTCCCGCAGTGCGAGCGGAAGAAAAAAGCTTGTGGCTGACGGATTTCGAGGCGGCCAAGTCTGCGGCGGCAGAACGCGGTGTTCCGATTCTGGTCGATTTTACGGGGTCGGATTGGTGCGGGTGGTGTATTCGCTTGAAGGCCGAGGTATTTTCTCAAGCTGCGTTTAGCGCCTATGCCCGTGAAAATCTGGTATTGTTGGAGTTGGATTTTCCGATGCGGACGCAGTTGCCGGAGGCTTTGCGTGAACAGAATGAGGGTTTGCGGGAGCGGTTTCGCATTCGCGGTTTCCCGACGATTCTGCTGCTGGATGCAAAGGGTGAAGAGCTTGCGCGCACGGGCTACCGTCGCGGCGGTCCCGAGGCCTACGTCGAGCATTTGAAGGAGCTGTTGGCTCCCGCAGTGGCACCGGATGCGGCAGCTGTGCCGGAGGAAGTGCCTGCAGAAGCTAAGGAAGAGACAGGGAAAGAGTAGGACGGTTGACATGGATACGAAATTACGTGAGGGCATTAACTGGATTGGTTATGTAGACTGGAATGTACGTGATTTTCATGGTTACCGGACATCCCGTGGCTCTACATATAATGCGTACCTTGTGCAGGATGAGAAAAATGCGGTGATTGACTCGGTCAAGGCACCGTATGCGCACAAGCTGTTGGCTAATATTAAAAAACATGTCGACTTGACGGATGTGCATTATCTGGTTGTGAATCATGCCGAGCCGGATCATTCCGGTAGTGTGCCTGCGGTGATGGCCGCTTGTCCGAATGCTGTCCTGGTATGTGATCAGAAATGCAAGGATGCCTTGGCGTATCATTATGACACGAGCGGATGGAATTTTCAGATTGTGAAGACGGGCGACAGTCTCTCGCTCGGCAAGCGCACGTTGACGTTTCTGGAGACGCCGATGGTGCATTGGCCGGAGTCGATGTTCACGTATGTGCCGGAAGAGAAGCTGTTGTTCTCGATGGATGCATTCGGTCAGCACATTGCTACGGCTACGCGCTTTGATGATACCGAGGACATGACGCTCGTGATGCAGGAGGCTAAAACCTATTATGCAAACATCGTGATGTTATACGGGCGCTCGATACGCCAGACGTTGCAGGCGGCTAGTGGCTTGGAAATCGAGATGGTCGCACCGAGCCATGGTGTGATCTGGCGCAAGAACATCCCTACGATTCTGGATGCGTATGATCGCTGGACCCAGCACAAACCTGAAAAGAAGGTTTTGATTGTGTTCGACACGATGTGGAAAGCCACGGAGATGATGGCGGATGCGATTGTAGAGGGTGTGCTGGCGGAGGGGGTTAATGTGCGTTTGTTGAATGTGCATTCCTCGCATATCACCGAGTTGGCCACGGAGATCCTGGATGCCTCGGGGGTTGCGGTGGGGTCTCCGACCCTGAACATGTCCTTGATGCCACAAATTGCCTGCGTGCTGACCTATTGGAAGGGGTTACGCCCGCAGGATAAGGTTGGTTTTGCGTTTGGCTCCTATGGTTGGTCCAAGAACGGCGGCGCGGCCGAAGTGGAGAAATACTTGAAGGAGATGAAGGTTCAATTAACGACACCGGCTCTCTATGTGAAGTATGTTCCGACGCCTGATGATTTGGAAATGTGCCGGCAAGCGGGACGCGACTTGGCGAAAGCTGCGCTGGAGAATCATGCGCGGTTGTGGAGCTAGGCTAGGGGCGGCTGGGCACGTAGGTTGATTGGGCGAGCCTGATCAAAAGGGTTAACCTTGTTGGACGTGTGACGAGAGACGCCGGCCGTGAATTTGGATGCAAGGTTGTCGGTGGTTGTACGATTATTGGCTGTCGATGTTACACAAGATAAAAGGAGGATGAGATGATTACAGTAAAAATGGCAAAGGCCTTGAACGAGCAGATCAATAAGGAATTGTATTCGGCGTATTTGTATCTGGCAATGTCGGCGGATGCGCAGAACAAGGGTATGCCTGGTGTTGCGAACTGGTTCTATGTACAGACGCAAGAGGAGCTGGGGCATGTGCAGCGTTTCTATCAGTATCTGCTACGGCAGAATGCAGTTGTTGAACTGGACGCGATTGCAAAGCCGGAGGTCAAGGCGCAGACGGCATTGGATCTATTCAAGGCCGGACTGGCGCATGAGAAGTTCATTACGGCATCGATCCACAGCCTGGTGGATGTGGCCGTGGAACAAAAGGATCGTGCCACGGAAGTTTTTCTGCAGTGGTTTGTGAATGAGCAGGTTGAGGAGGAAGAGAACGCTTGTGGTATCATCGACCAACTGAAGTTGGCTGGCGATGTGGGCAGCGGGCTTTTCATGATTGATCGTGAGCTGGCAACGCGTGTTTATAATCCGGCACCAGCTGCAGAATAGGTTGAGATGTTTTGCCAAGGCCAGTCGCTACATAGCGGCTGGCCTTTTTTGTTGGCAGTAAAAGCTGGTAAGCAGCCGATGAAGCGGGCAAAATGCGCACATGAATCGTAGGGGATTTACGCTAGTAGAGATTATGATCGTGTCCGGGGTTTCGGTCTATCGTCCCAGCCGGACAGCGGCCGAGATGCAGGCGATTGATGCCCGTATTGATGATGGCAATTTGAATACGGGGAACTTCCGGCACCGCACGGATGGCTATATCTATATCATCGAGTTCTGATGGTTTAAGGCGAACACTTACGGCTCTGTAGAAGCATTGCCCGCCTGCGTTATGGTTCGCGTTCGCGTGAGCCCGCCGCCGGTGACGGTGACTGTTGCGGTTC
>JBLRXB010000021.1:0-19153 GCA_047920915.1 Kiritimatiellia bacterium | reverse complement strand
GGCGAAGCGGCCATCACGATCGACGGGAAGACGCAAAATGTAAAAGCGGGCGAATTAATCATTATGCCAGCCAACGTTCCCCACGCATTACGGGCCGACAAACGCTTCAAAATGCTTTTGATTATGATTAGAGAGAAAAGTGTGTAATTATATTTCGTGGTGGTCACGGGAAAACAACAAAAAAAAGGAGCGAAGATGAGCATGTTCTGTTATCAATGTGAACAAACGGTGGGAGGCAAAGGCTGCACCGCATTCGGTGTATGCGGAAAGTCCCCAGCCGTATCCGCGCTGCAGGATCTACTGGTATATGCCTGTAAGGGTATTTCCGCCTACGCGGATCCCGCGCAGAAGGCCGGCGCCGATGTGCGCGAAGTCGGTCGTTTCATCATCAAGGCACTGTTCACAACGGTCACGAATGTCAACTTCGATGAAGACCGTATGGTTGCAATGCTGATCGAAGCGGGCGAAGTCAAAGCCAAAGCCCAGGCACTCTGCGGGCAAGTCGGAGCAATGCCGCTTGACGCAGTTTCCGCCCGATGGGAACCAGCCGGCAAAGCCGAAATGATGCAGGAATCAGCAGCAATCAGCATCGCTGAACGTATGACCAGCCAAGGACCGGATATCACAGCTCTGCAAGAACTGCTCACATACGGGCTCAAGGGCATGGCGGCCTACAGCGAACATGCACGCATCCTCGGACAGGAAGATGATGCCATCTATTCGTTCTTTATCGAAACACTGGCCAAACTGGCAACCGATCCCGGCGATGTCAATGAACTCGTCGCGCTGAACCTTAAGGCGGGTGAAATAAACCTCGCGGTTATGGGACTGCTTGATGCTGCCAACACAGGCGCTTACGGCAACCCCGAACCCACCCCGGTGCGCATTCATCCCAAAAAAGGCAAAGCCATCCTCGTGTCCGGCCATGACCTCAAGGATCTCGCCGAACTGCTCAAGCAGACGGAAGGAAAAGGCATCCATATCTACACGCATGGCGAAATGCTCCCGGCACACGGATACCCCGAACTCAAGAAGTATCCGCATCTGGCGGGCAACTACGGTGGTGCCTGGCAGGATCAACAAAAAGAGTTTGATGCTTTTCCGGGTGCCATTCTCATGACGACCAACTGCATCCAGAAACCGCTTGAAACCTACAAGGCACGTATCTTCACCACCGGACTCGTCGCGTGGCCCGGGGTCGAACACGTCACCGAGCACAAATTCCAAGCTGTGATCGATGCGGCGCTGGAAGCAGAAGGGTTTAGCGAGGATGGACCTGACGATACCATCTTGGTCGGCTTCGGCCATCATGCCGTTCTTGGTGTAGCCGACAAGGTTATCGATGCCGTCAAAGCCGGCCAGATCAAGCACTTCTTCCTGATTGGGGGATGCGATGGTGCCAAACCCGGACGTAACTATTACACCGATTTTGCCGAACAGGCCCCGGAGGATACCGTCATCCTCACACTCGCCTGCGGAAAATTCCGGTTCAATAAGTTACCGTTCGGCGATATCGGCGGCATTCCGCGCCTGCTCGATGTGGGACAATGCAACGATGCCTACTCCGCAATTCAAATCGCCGTGGCACTCGCCAATGCCTTTGAAACGGATGTCAATAGCTTACCCCTATCACTCATCCTGTCCTGGTACGAGCAAAAGGCCGTCTGCATTCTGCTGACCCTTCTGCACCTCGGCATCCGGAATATCCGGCTCGGGCCAACACTGCCCGCATTTGTCACGCCGGCTATTCTCGATGTTTTAGTCAAAAACTTCAACATCATGCCGATCACGACTCCGGCAGAAGACCTGAAAGCGATTCTCGGCTAACAACACAAAACCCTTGGATGCAAATAAACGTGCATCCAAGGGCTACTTTCTGCAATCTGTAATCTGCAATCAGTAGCGTCCCATAGGGACCGGAATGTTGGAAGATTGGAATACGGGTATGCTGGGCCACAAGGACTTGCAACTTTTCATATAGACATACTCCTTGATATGCGTTCGAGAATTTGATGACGCCAACTCTTATGGATTGCCTTGTCTTTCTTCTCCACCATTCCAATATTCCAGCTTTCCATGGGATGCTACTGATCTGCAATCTGTAATCTGTATTTACCTCCCCCACGGATCGGTGACTTGCAGCGCAGGAAACCTTTCCTGCACCGCATCCCGAGACTTTTGCTCAAAAAGCAACTTCACATTGGGGCCGGCATCCATCGTAAAATACACGGGAATCCCCTCCGAACGTGCTTCCCATACCGTGTGCATCACCGAAACGGAATGGGCATGCCAATACAAAACAGGCGGTCTTGCTGCCATCATTGTCGCATGCATGGCTAAAGCATTCTGTTCGGCACAGGCACCCAGCAACGCAAAGTCTCCGGCCGCAATCGCCCGCATTTGTGTCGCCAAATCCTGCTGCACCTGCTGCGGCCAACCGGCATATAAAGACGAAGTCGCCACCGTCCGATTCATAGCCTCTCTTGATGAAACGTCCTTCTTCCCCGCATGCACGGTCAAAAGACCAACCCGCAACGTATCCCAATCCGAAGCCAGTGGCTCCGCAAAGCAATCGGATCCATCTTCCTGTCTACCCGCGTGCCAATGCACAAACCCATTCCACAGCGACCGGCAAGCACTGCCGCTGCCCATACGCGCGAAAATCGATAATACGCGTGGTTCCAGCGACCAACCATGCAGCGCATTGAGTGCCATGACTACAGCCGCAAATCCAGAGGCCGAGGAAGCAAAGCCAGCAGCGGTGGCAACGGTATTCACGGCTTCCACATGATATTGATATCCAGCCGGGCCCCTGAATAGATCCAGAAAGGCACACAAACGCGTCGCAAATGGATCATGTTTATCGATCGCACTTCCATTCAAAACATACGTATCCGCTTCCGCCAGCGACAACGCACAATGACTGCCCAGTTTGCCCAGCGAAATGGACAAACTATCGGTTACCGGCAGATTCAAGAATCGATCCCGCTTGCCCCAATACTTGCACAAGGCAATATTCGCAGGCGCAAACACGGACGCAGCTTCCTGCTTGGCCCAATCGCAACCGGCCACATATGGATCTACCATCTCCTTGCCCGCTATCATTTGATCTCCACGCTGATACCCTGCGTATCGATTGTAACCGGAATCTGCCGAAACGGAATGCGTTCAGGCTGGGTCACCATACCTACGGCCAAAACGCAATCGCCAAGACCAGATCCTGATATTTTTGCAGCCTGAACGCCATCCTGTTCTAATAACGCTCGAACTAATGACTCGATATTTGCATCACACACACCATACGCAGCCAGCACCGCCTGCGCTTCCTGCAACGCCGCCCCAAACCCCACGACGTCTCCTTGACGCAGCGCAACTGCGGCTGCCCGCGTAGCTCGCTCCATCCGGGCATCTAATCCCGCAAAAACGGCTGGTGACTCCGAACGGTGCTTGTCTACAATTGCAATAACCGCAGGCGTAGGCGTCTTGTAGCCAACATAAAACAAGGAAATCGCTGGCAAAGGGCCGCTGTATTGTTCTAAAACGCCCTCGTCTTGCGCATACAGCAAAATACCACCATATACCGATGCGGCTGCATCTGCGCCAGATCCGCGCCCCTGCACGCTGCGAATCACATCCCGGCACGCACGCCACAGGACATGCCGCCCCGGAACAAAACCATGTACATAAACGTGCACGGCCGCATACACGGCAACCACCACCGCGGCCGAACTTCCCAAGCCAACATTATCCGGCATCGCTGCATCAATCGACAAATCAAAGCCTTGCAGCAGTGACGGCCCGGCTGCCGCCTGTATGGCTGCCCCCGCAAACTGGAACGGTCGCTCCATCGCCAGACGCGCAATCGGCACTTCCACCGTTCCGAGCGCAGAGCATAGAACAATCCGATCATCGCTGCGCGCACACAAACGAACAGACACGCTTTGGCTGACCGCGCCAACCAAAGCAGGCGATCCACATAACACGGCATGCTCACCGGAAAGCATGATACTACCGGGCACAGATACAAGAACATCAACCGGTCTGGAAGCCGCCGCCGCCATCACACCACACGCAAACCAAGCGGATCGCCACGCACGGACGAAACCGTATAACCATACTCCGCACAGCGCGCCAAAGGTGGTGCATCGGCGATCACCATCACGATGCCAGCATGCTCACCACGCACCGCACCCGCCCCACAGATCTTGGCTGCGCCACCATCAGCCTCAATCGCACGGATAAATGCCTGCACCTTCTCTGGCACAACACCAATCGCGCAAAGCAACCGATGATTTTCCCTGATTGCAGCCTTCATCGACGCGAGATCCCGCTTCCCGGCAACCGCAGCTACCTCGTTCGCGACAGCCCCGAAATCATTCCAGATCGCTGACGCACCGATCGTATCACGCACATGCATTACACACTCGCCCGTGGTGGTATCCGGCACCCCCGTCTGCACAACAAAAATCGGTATGCTGGGCATCGGAATCGCCACGCCAGCACCATCCTGAAAACGCACGCAACCGCCATGATAGGAAACATAACTATCAAGCCCCGAGGCTTGACCATGCTGCATATTTTCAGCCAGCATGCTATATTTCATATGCCAGTCCGGACGAAAATCCATCCGCAGATAATGGCCCACCGCCCGCAACTCACTCAAAACAGACGCGGCCGAAGATCCCAATCCACAACCAACCGGAATATTCGACGTCAAACCAATGTTCATTCCCGCTTCCAGCTTGATGTGTAAACCATCAAGCAACGTGATGAACGAAAACAACACCAGCTCGATCGGTTTAACAAGAACTTCACGAATCCCGATCTCACCTTCCTGAAAAAGATGGTAATTCGTCAATACCCGGCGCTTCATTTCACGCAGGGCACGCAACTTGAAAGACTCCCGCTCCCGTAAATCAGGCAACGTAAACACGATTTCTTTCGAAGGCTCCGAAGTAATGGTCGTCTCGGCACACAAATCGATCGCCATCGCCACGGCGGGCTGACCATAAACCACCGCATGCTCACCACTTAAAATTATTTTGCCAGGTGCTATTGCCTTCACAACCAAATCCACTTTCGTAGCGGGCGACATCCGAAAACCATCAAATCATCCAAATCGCCCGTAATCTGGTGGCAATCTACAAGATATACCCGACACTTGCCACATAATTTAACAAGATTCACATGTATGCAAGCCGGGGGCTAATCCAGAAGATCCGAAATGAAACTATCTTTCGCGCTGATTTCATCCTTGGAAAGTCCAACTAGCTCATGCGGAAACACAATCCAGCTTTCTGTCTTGCGCTGGAAATAATCCGGCACCAGACGGGTGGTATTGCTCGCCTCCTTGTAATACAGGGTAGCAAGTCGGACTTCACCGACATGCGGGGCAAGCGCCTCGACCACCTTCTCCATCGTCGATCCCGAATCAAATATATCATCAATTACAAGCACCCGGCTCGTCGACTTGAGATGCGCCAACAGACGATCAATATGCTCCAATCGGGGTTCGCGCCGCTGCCCAATCCCGACATACGTCTCTACCTTGATCGCAGTGTGATAGGTTTCAATCCCCTTATATGCCAGGAATTCATGAATCACCACGCCGATCGGTGTACCGCCGCGCCATAACACAACCAACGCATCCGGAATAAATCCGGAATCATAAATTTGCCGCGCTAGCAAAAAAGAGTCCCGCACTTGATCATCCGCCCGGATAAACAGCTTCTCATTCATCTGGCTCCTCCGCATTTTCTTCCGCATAACGCCATTCGAGATCTTCCACATAAGCCGCCAAATCAGCCGCCGTCAACAGACAGCCGCACAACCGTAAATACGCATCACAGGCGTCTGCCACCATCCCGGAGTCCCGATAACGGTCTTGCGGATCGCGACGAAGCATCATGGAAACCATGGCACATACGTCATCGGGCAGTCGACCGTCGCAATCCCGCGGATCAGGTATGTTTGCATCTTGTATCATCTGGAGCGAGCCCTCGATATCATTTGGATCCGAATGAAAAACGCGTTCGCCCGTGAGCATTTCAAAAAAGACCAATCCGAGGGCAAACTGGTCGCTCCGACCATCCAAGGGCCGACAGGCAGCCTGCTCGGGCGACATGAACTCCACACAGCCAACCAGGTCGCAATCATGCTGCGAACTCTCGCGGGCGATACGTGCCACACCAAAATCCGTCAGCTTCACACCACCATCAGCGGCAATCATGATATTATTGGTAGACACATCCCGATGTACCATTTCCATCGGGTAGCCATCACGATCAAGATGCTTGTACGCATAATCAAGTGCCCGCGCAATCGAGCCCGTGATATACACCGCCCACACCACCGGAACCGCTATCCCAAGCTCCCGGTGAATCTTCAAAAACGTATCGACGGTGATGCCGTCGACATACTCCATCGCAATATAATAGCCCCCGGCATGCCGTCCCAGATGATAGATCTGAACAATATTCGGATGAACCAGATCCGCAGCCAAGCGGGCCTCCTCCACAAACGACGCCACAAAATCATCCTGCTCCGAGAGCCCGGGCAAAATGGTCTTGATCGCTACGCGCTTCTCAAAACCTTCCGCACCATACTGCACACCTTCAAATACGGAACCCATCCCTCCATCCGCAATTTTACGGTTTAAGGTATATCCAATCTGGCCAAACACTTGCCCCTGCATCAGATCGGGCACACCCTGCCAATCTGCATCCAGCGCAACCGTCTGCTTGTGCAACACCAGTATCGTGCTACCGACAAGAATTTGATCTCCATCCTCTAACGGACTCCGCAAGACACCAATACCATTGACGAGCGTACCATTCGTAGAGCCAAGATCGGTCACTGTAACGACTCCATCTACAACACGAAACCGACAATGGAATTTGGATAATGACGGATCCTCGAGTACAAGGCCGCTCGTAACACTCCGCCCGACCAGCAGCTCGGATTTCAGCGCTACGCGGGTTCCCGCCTCATACCCTTCCAGCACTTCCAGCTCAATAACCGCACCAAGACTCATAATCATTTCACGCAAATATGGCACGGATCAAAATCAGATCCCTACCGTTGAAAAAATACCATCATCATGGGAACAATTGCAGACTCCGATACTCCGTCCCCTGATACAATGGTTCCATTGGGTTGGCGATAAAAGGTGGTAGGATGATTCCACTTCGCCCCCGCAATATCAAATGCCGTCCGCCGCGCCGTGACGTAACCGCCATGAATATATCCTACCAGCATACGCGTTCCGGCAGGCAAGGCATCCACCTGCGCAGCCGACAATTCCGACCCTTGCCGCACCCGGCCATCAACCAGAAAATAAATCGTTGTCGCGGCCAGTACCTCGTCACCGGCAAGATCACGCGCATTTTGCCCATGCACGCCAATTTCAAACAACTCCACCGCCGCATTTTCCGAAACACCGGTACGCATTTCAACGCGTGTGCCGGCCGGTAAACGCCGCCAATCGCGGATCTCGTTACCGCGCATTTCCTTCCCATCGGGAAAAAGGTAAATCGTGGTTTCGGATTGGTACTGATCACGGGCAATATCCCAAGCCGAACGATTCCGCGTAATAATATTACCCTCGGCCTGCGTGATCTGCGGTTGTGTGCTGGCTGCCCGAACATCCCCACGCGATTCCCGCGGCGCGCGTGCCGTGCCATACAACACACTCGCCAGATACGGGTCGGCCTCGATCAACCGCCCCGCACGCACATCAGGATCGAACAACGGCTGCCGATTCAAGCCCAGTTGCTGACGCAAGGCCCGATCTGCAAATTGCATCGCGCAGCGCTTGCGCCCCCGATGCGATCGCCGGTGCCAGCGATTCGGCGAACCATATGCAACCATCGAATGCGGCATGACCCTCTCATCCGGTATGCGATACTGGCGCTGCAAATCTGCTAGCAGCAACTGCAAGGAACGAATTTGCGCCGTCGTGATATCACGATTATGATACCCGGTAACTTCGACCCCGATCGATTGCTCATCAATTTTTGTGTTGTTTTCCCACATACTACGACCAGCATGCAAGGCAACCCGACGACGATCCATGATCCGGTAAACAATGCCCTTCTCATCCACAAGGTAATGCGCCTCACCATGACGCCGTAATTTTTCCAGTGACCCAACCGTACCACCCTCTGTGGTATGAAGAATAATATAACGCGTCTGACGACGGACCGGGCGACGCTCGCTCCAGGAACTAAGTCTGTCCCGGATCTGGAGCGAAGCCCCCCATACCTGCGACACCAACGCCAGCAACAGGGCCAATTGCAATCCTGTATGCCAACGCCTCGTATGCATCGCTATCCCCTTGCCGCGCAGCCGGCCCGCCTTACTGCTTGATCAGTGAAACCGCTGTCATTTCAGCAGGCTTCGAAAGCCCGAGTAACGCCAGCACCGTCGGCGCGATGTCCGATAATTTACCATGCTCGACCAGTGGATAATCCGCAGCATCGCGCGATACATGGATGAACTCAACGGGAAACAGGGTATGACTCGTCTTGACCATACCAGTCGCAGGATCACGCATCATCTCTGAATTGCCATGATCAGCCGTAATCAATACATGCCCATCCAGCGCCAGACAGCGTTCCGTGACCTTGCCAACACATTCATCCACAATTTCAATGGCCTTCTTGGCAGCCTCGAATTGCCCCGTATGCCCCACCATATCCCCATTGGCAAAATTAATTACAATGAATGCATACGGATTATCCTGCAAGCGCGCCAATACAGCATCCGTCACCATATACGCATCCATTTCGGGATGACTGGCAAAACTAGACGGATCAAAGCGCGACGGAACTTCAACCTGATCCTCGCCCTTGTAGGGCGTCGTGGATTTACCATTAAAGAAACTTGTGACATGCCGGTACTTTTGCGTTTCAGCAATCCGCAACTGGCGCAGACCAGCATCAGCAATCACCTCTCCCAATAGCTTGTTCATACCGCCACCGGAACTCATCGGCCCCATCATGTAATGCTCAAATTCATCAAAATATCGCGTAAGCCCCACATACGTCACGTTCGGCCGTGCCTTGCGGTCGCCGGCATAATCGGCGGCACAAAATGCAAGCGTCAACTGGATCGCACGATCCTGACGATAATTCGTATGCAGAACACAGTCACCATCCTTGATCCCGGCATAGCCCTCCATGACATGCGCCGGAATGTATTCATCAAACATCTCGACACCATCTGGCGTCCGATCATGCTTATAAGAATATTCGACGGCCGCCAACGGATCCTGCATCGCACGCCCCTCGCCACAAACCAGCGTGTGATACGCCATATCCGTCAAACGCCAATTCTGTGAACGATCCATGGCGTAATAACGCCCCATCATCGTGCCGATCGAACATCCCCCAACCTCATCCATGATCTGCTGCAACTTGGCAATATATTCCATCGAACTGTGCGGAGGCGTGTCACGACCATCCAGGAACGGATGAATCACAATCGCACCCTCGGGATTCTCGCTGCGTGCACGCCGCATGATCTTGAACAGATGCTCCTGATGCGCATGCACCCCCTCATCCTGTAAGAGACCCAGCAAATGCAAACTGCCTCCGTTGCTCTTCCACGCATCGACCAGCTCGATCCACTTCGGCGCAGTAAACAATTTACCCGTACGCAAATCATCATCAATCCGCTTCAATTCCTGAATCACAATACGACCGGCACCAATGTTCAGATGGCCCACTTCGCTCGACCCCTGATAACCATCCGGCAAGCCTACCGGCTCCCCCGAACAAGCTAGCGTCGTCCACGGATAATCCTTTAAATAGGCATCAATATTGGGGGTGTGCGCCGCCTTTACCGCATTCCCCTCCACATCCGGATTAATCCCCCAACCATCACGAATAATCAATACAACCGGTCTCATTCCCACTCCTTGATAATTGAATATCTATCTGTTTCGCGTATGTACGAATATAGTAACAACGGTCTACTATTGAACCTGAACCCCGCCCGATTCGCAAGATTATATCGCCCTCCACGGGAAGAAGACGCATATCGGGACCGCGGCAACAGGCATACTCAATAGCGATGCTGCGCCTGTCCCATATGGCAAATATGCACAAAATGGTTTTGTTCGACGGGTTGAACCGACAAACGACTTCCCTTGCGTGTTACCATAAGCCCAGCCAGTGCTGGTTCCGCGCGTAACTGCTCGAGACGCACCGCGACCGGAAACTTCTCAACCAGCTCCAGATCTACACGTACCCAAGGATTCGATTTGCCAGCAGCAGCCGCTTTGGCATCAAAATACGGACTTGTCTTGTCCGCTGCCGTATCATCCGGATAGCCCTCACGTACCACACGCATCACCCCAACTACACCGGGCGGAGTCGCGTTGGAATGATAAAACAGCGCCAAGTCACCAACACGCATCGCATCACGCATGAAATTACGGGCCTGATAGTTGCGCACCCCCTCCCAGCCGGTAACACCATCCCGCACCAAGTCGTCGATACTGAAAACCGATGGCTCGCTCTTCATTAACCAGTACTGCATAACCTACCCTCCAAAGCAAACGCCATCGTCCGCGTTATCTCGACATCCACAATGCCACCAATCAAAGATTCGTCCTCAGCAGCAAACCGTATGTTGATCTTACCCTCTGTCAGTCCCGAAAAATACCCCTCTTTACGGTCTTTCCCCGTTACCAGCACAGGATAACTCCCGCCAAGCATCTGGGCATTGTGCGCCTCCGAGTGCTTGCGCAAGATTTCACTGAGCTGATGCAGGCGGGCCCTTTTTACGTCCGGACGTACATCATCATCCCAACGCGAACTGGCAGCCCCGGGACGTGGGGAATAACGGGCAATGAACGCCATATCAAACTCCACCTCTTGCATGAGCTTTACCGTGTTGGCAAACTGCGCGTCGGTTTCACCACTGAAACCTACAATAATATCGGTGAAAAGCGTCGCTGTGGGTAGCCGTCGACGGATGGACGTAACGATGCGCCGATAATCATCGACACTGTGATTGCGATTCATTCGAATTAACAACTTGTTATCGCCCGATTGGACCGGCAAATGGATCTGCTTGGCCAGGCATGCATACTTGGCAATCACCTCTAATACGTCATCCTGCATGTCGCGCGGATGCGGCGACGTGAAATATAACCAGAACCGCTCCCCGCAACGCTCGCCATATTTACCAATCTCCTCCAGCAACTCGGCAAAACGCATCTCCTGCCCCGGCTTGTCGCGTCCGTACGAATTGACATTCTGCCCCAACAGGGTGATCGAACGATACCCGTGTTCAACCAATCGGCGCACTTCTGCCAGTATGTCAGCCGAAGGACGCGATATCTCACGTCCACGAGTGTAAGGCACGGCGCAAAACGTGCAAAACTTGTCGCAACCATTCTGAATGGGTATGAACGCTTCACTACGCGATTGATATTGTGGCGTGATATCCCAGAATCCGGCAATCCGCGTTTCGGGTTGCTTCATCATAACCGGACGCCCGGCAATGGTCTTGTGTCCCGATACCTCCAACTGCTCGAATCCCTCGTCCGCTAAATGCGCGGCATCCGCTTCAGGATCAAACCCTCCTAGCGAGGAAAACGGCGAAGGAACCCCATATTGCCGAATCATCGCCGGCAACTGCGGCAATTCACTGATCTGGAAACATAAATCAAACAGCTTGAGAAACTTTTCACGATCTGCCGGAAGAATGCACCCCGTCACAAATGTCAGCAAACTCTTGCTGTTTTTAAGCTGATTCCATTTATGGATTTTCGAATATACCCGGTCAATGGCGGCCTGCCGCACCGAACAAGCCACAATCCCGATTAGATCAGCATCCTCTTCGCTCTCGCTTAAAGCATAGCCCATTTGCTCGACAACCGCAGCAATACGCTCACTGTCAGACTTGTTCATCTGACAGCCCAATGTAACCAAATGATACTTCATCGCAACCATCACGATCCCTCTGCCATCTGCGCGCCACGAGCTGTCCGGCATTTCTTGATCTGCCACTTCATCGGGTTAATCAACTTGGTAACGTTGATCTCGCGCGGACACGCCGAATAAAAAGCCCCGCACAAAATACAATCTGTGGCAGCACCAATCACAGCATCAAATGCATGTATCAAAATATCCCCCTCATCTAACGCCACAGACCATCAGGCACCCTGTTATACCATTCACAATCCGCATAACATAGACAACAAAGTACTCGTTGTCCAGATTCCAACCGGGCTCACCCCGGCACGCTGCCCGTCAATCCAGTCAATATGGTCAATCCGGTCATGATTTCAACTCAGCCGGTCACGAAAATCGGAATATCCGAATTCTTTAACGAGTGTAACGTTTCCCGTACGGCTGTCATAGATCGCTATAGCAGGCAACCCAATACCATTGAAAGTGCTGGTCTTGACCATGGTGTAGTGCGCCATGTCATCAAAGATCACGCGCTCCCCGATTGCCAGTGGTTTTGCAAAGCCATAATCCCCAATCACATCACCCGCCAGACACGTCTGTCCACCCAGTCGCGCCGACCACCCTTTTGACACATCATAAGGTGGTGTCCCCGCCAGAATCTCCGCACCCCAAATCTCAGGCGTATACGGCATTTCCAAGGTGTCGGGCATGTGGCAGGTGGCCGATGTATCCAGAATCACCTGCGGCATCCCATTCTGGTGCACATCCAACACACTCGCCACCAGTACACCACTATGAATCGCCACCGCTTCACCCGGTTCCAGATAGACCTGCACACCAAATAACCTGGCCCAGTCACACGCCAGATTTACAAGCAAATCACGCCGATAATCCGGTTTGGTTATATGGTGCCCACCGCCCATATTGAACCAACGGATCTGCGGCCGGCGCAACACGTCACCCCACCGCTCCTGAATCGAGCCCAGCGTCCGTGCCAACGGTTCGGCCCCCTGCTCGCAAAGCGAGTGAAAGTGAAGCCCACTGATCCCCGCAAGAACATCGGCATCGCCCCCCCCAACGGATGCGAATTCCGCATCCCAACCCGCACGTGTGATCCCCAGACGTGACAAAGGCGCACACGGATCATAGATCGGTGTCGTACCCTCGCTGTGCTCGGGATTGATGCGAATGCCAAACGAAAGCGCTTCGCGACCAGCCTTGCGGCGCGGTTCGCGCTGCTCAGTCTCGGCGGCCAGACACTGCGCTTGAAAACGACGCCATTGCGTCAGATTATTGAAGACAATGTGGTCCGCGGTCTCCAGCAACTGCCGCAATTCCTTCGCAGTGTAGGCCGGCGAAAACACATGCACTTCGCGGTCAATCGTCTCGCGCGCCAGCCGCGCTTCGTGCAAGCCGCTGGCACACGCACCATCCAAGGCCGCGCGCAACTGATCAAAAACAGCAAAACAGGAAAATGCCTTGAGCGCTGCCAATATCTTGAAATTCCCTGCGTCAGCCGTCTTGCGCAGGATTTGCAAGTTGAAATCAATTGCGGCCCGATCCACCACAAAACAAGGACTCGGCACCGAACATGGATCAAACCCCTGAAAATACGGCCGTCCATCCGCAAATACCGGTGCCGTATGCAGCCCCCCCATTACCATACCTCGGCGGGATCCTGTTTCTTCCACGGCAAGCCATGCACATTCAGATTATCCATGAAAGGATCGGGATCGAATTCCTCGAGATTCCAGACGCCCGGCTTCATCCACTTGCCTTCCAGCATCAACTTGGCGCCAATCATGGCCGGCACACCCGTCGTATAGCTGATCGCCTGACTGCCCACTTCGCGATAGGCTTCCTCATGGCTGCAGATGTTGTACACATAGACCTTGCGATCAGTGCCCTTATACTGTCCTTGCGCAATCACACCAATGCAGGTAAGCCCCTTGGTCAACGGCCCCAGACTGGACGGCTCCGGCAATACCGCCTTCAAGAACTGTAACGGCACGATCTCCATGCCATTATACATCACGGGGTCAATCCGCGTCATGCCCACATTCTGCAACACTTCCAGATGCTTCAAGTAGTTCTGCGAAAAACTCATCCAGAATTGCGCCTTTTTCACCGAAGGGAAGTTCGCCACGATACTCTCAAGTTCCTCGTGATACATCCGGTAGATCTCATACGTACCCACATTCTCAGGACACGTAAAGGCACGCTGCAAAGACATCGCCGGCGTTTCCACAAAAGCACCATGCTCCCAGTGACGACAGGGTGCCGTCACCTCCCGAATATTGATTTCCGGATTGAAGTTCGTGGCAAACGGCTGACCATGACTACCACCATTTACATCCACAATATCCAACTCCGCAATCGAATCAAAATCATGCTTGGCCAGAAATGCCGTAAAGACATTGGTAACGCCGGGATCGAAACCGCTCCCCAACAACGCCATCAAGCCCGCCTCCTTAAAACGCGCGCGATACTCCCATTGCCACCCATACTCGAATTTTGCATTGTCGCGCGGCTCGTAATTGGCCGTATCCAGGTAATGCGTACCGGTCTCCAGGCAGGCATCCATAATCGTTAAATCCTGATACGGCAAGGCCACATGGATCACCATCGCTGGCTTCTCCCGATGCAGGAGTCCAACCAAAGCCTGCGTATCATCGGCATCCACCTCTGCCGTGCGGATCTCGCGCCCTTGCATCTTCTTCACGCCCTCGGCAATCCGACGGCACTTCGCGCCCGTACGACTCGCCAGCAAGATATCGCCAAACACGTCCGGCACCTGGGCACACTTATGCGCTACCACCTGCCCGACACCACCGGCCCCGATAATCAAAACCTTCTCTGCCATTACTTCCTCCTACCGTTCAAAATAGGTATAGCCCCGAATACTCTCCTCAAACGCCTTGAGAATCTGCCGCCGCTGCGCAACCGTGATCGTGTTCGACTGCACCGCATCTTCCGCTTTGTTACGAAAACGGGATATCAGCGCCTTGGGCTCGTATTCGACATATGTCAAAACATCCCAGATCGAATCGCCTTCAATCTCGCGTACAAATTCATGCCCACCGTTCTCATTGATCCGAATACTTACCACATTCGTATCCCCAAGTAAGTTGTGCAAATCCCCGAGCGTTTCCTGATACGCACCCACCAGGAAAACCCCCATAAAATACTCTTCGCCGGGACCAAGCTCATGAACCGGGATACTTGTCCGCACATCATGCATATCCGGAAATTTATCGATCTTGCCATCACTATCACACGTAATGTCGGCAAAGATCGCCCGGCGCTCCGGCTCTTCGCGCAAACGGTGCACCGGCATGATCGGAAAAATCTGATCGATCGCCCACGCATCCGGCAAACTTTGAAATACCGACATGTTGGCATAATAAATATCATGCAATACGTTCTGCAAGCCATCCAGTGCCCGCGGCACACGCTTGATCTTGTCCAGCGATGCGGCAATCTGATGTATGATATCGATAAACACGTTATCGGCTAGTGCCCGCTGCCGCAAGGTAATCGCACCCAAACGGAACTGCTCGCTGATCTCCTCCCGGTAATAGATGGCATCATTATAGCATTCCTGCACGTTCTTCAGATTCAAACTCTTGCGCACCAGCCAGAGGTTCTCGAGCATTTCAGGACTTTCGTCCGGTAAGACATCCGGAATGGGACCCGCCTCAAAGCGGTTGGTATCCAACACATCAAATAACAAGATAGACGAATACGCCACTGTGGCCCGACCACTTTCCGTGATCACTGTCGGATGCGCCACGTGCTGCTCGTTCAGCACCTCGACAATCACTTCCATCACGTCGCTGCAATATTCATCCAGACTGTAATTGCGCGAATGCACAAAGTTCGTCTGGCTGCCATCATAATCAACCCCTAAACCGCCCCCCAGATCAAGATAGCCCATCGGGGCCCCCTCTTTGACCATATCGGCATAAAATCGCACCGTCTCCCGTACCGCTTGACGGATATCACGAATATTCGGAATCTGACTGCCAAGATGATAATGCAACAACTGCAGACAATGCAATTTGCCGGTTTCCCGCAGCGTGTCAACAATCTCAATCAATTGGTTCGTTGTTAATCCGAAGATCGAACCCTCCCCGCCTGAATCCTGCCAATGCCCCCCGGCCCGGCTCGACAATTTCAACCGGACGCCAATATACGGATCCACACCCAACTCGGCACTGCGCTTCATGATGATGGGCAACTCGGCCGGTGTTTCAACCACGAAAAAACACTTGTACCCCATCTGCACGGCATACAATCCAAGATCAATAAATTCCTCGTCCTTGTAGCCATTACACACAATCAGACTCTTGGGCGACGGGATCATGGCCAACGCAATAATCAATTCAGCCTTGCTCCCGGCCTCCAGACCATGATCAAAACGGGCACCAAAACGGGCAATTTCCTCAATCACCTGGGCCTGCTGGTTCACCTTGATCGGGAAAACACCTTGATACCGGCCCTCGTAACCGGACTGCTGCATGGCTCTGGCAAAACTGTCATTTAATAGACTGATCTGACTGTCCAGGAAATTCTCGACGCGCAGCAAAACCGGCATGCTCATGCCGCGTTCGCGAATGCCCTTGATAACATCCATCAAGCTAACTTCGACACGCGCCGCCCCCGCACCGGAACAGACCACAACCTCACCTTCGGCATTAAGGTCAAAATACCCCGCGCCCCAATCCTTGATGCCATACAGATCAGCCGAATCCTTGACACTCCACCGTTGTAAAACATCCTGTTTCGCCACCGCACCCCCCCCGCCTTGTAACCAACAAAATCAACGAAACTTGAACTCTAGCAGGCTGTGCCCTTGCATTCAAAGCAAATGCACACCCTGCACACAATTCCCTACCGCCCCGCGATGTCCGCTCCCCTTGGCTGCGATGCCATCCCGTCCCGCACCCGTGTTCACACGCGCCAGCAGCAAACCCGCGACGCAGCGAATGATGCCATCCACCTGCACGGTTGACAATCGGCCCGCGAACCCTTTAGCTGGCAGCATGTACCTACCAACAACAGCAGCAGAAATTAAACGGCTGGGCTGGCCATCTCTGGATGTCATTCTGGTGACCGGAGATACCTATGTCGACTCGCCCTTTGTCGGGGCGGCCGTCATCGGAAAATGCCTCCTGCAGGCCGGATTCCGCGTTGGCATCATCGCCCAGCCACAGTCCGAGGCTGATTTCAGACGTCTGGGCGAACCCACGCTGTTCTGGGGCGTCACCAGTGGTTGCGTCGACTCGCTCGTTGCCAACCGGACGGCATCCGGACGCCGACGCCAACGCGATGACTTCACCCCCGGGGGCCAGAATAACCGCCGCCCGGACCGCGCCACCATCGTATACAGCAGCCAGATCAGAAGCTATTTCAAGAAAACCGTCCCGATTGTGCTCGGTGGCATCGAGGCCAGCCTGCGTCGCGTGGCTCATTATGACTTCTGGTCGAACAAGATCCGACGCTCGATCCTGTTCGATGCCAAAGCTGACTACCTGCTCTATGGTATGGCCGACACCAGTGTTGTGGCCCTCGCCCAGGCATTGCGCGATCGAACCGATCCGACACGTCTGCGCGGCATCGGCTACATCTCCCCCCACATTCCACAAGATGCCGTCGAACTTCCCGCTTTTGAGGAAGTCGCCACGGACAAAAATGCCTTTACCCGAATGTTTCATACATTCTATGCCAACAACGACCCACTGACCGCCCGTCCCCTGGCGCAGCGGCAAGATACCCGCTACTACGTACAGCAGCCGCCACCATTTCCGCTCGAAGGCCAGGATCTGGACGCCATGTACGAAATGGACTATGAACGCGACGTACATCCCTTCTATGCCGCCGGAGGACCGGTACGCGCACTCGAAACAATCCGTTTCTCCATCACGACCCATCGCGGATGCTACGGCGAATGCAACTTTTGCGCCATTGCCGTGCATCAGGGACGACGGGTTTGTATGCGTACCGAAGCATCCATCCTGCGCGAAGCCCGCAAACTCTCCTCCCACCCCGCTTTCCGGGGCTCCATTTTCGATGTCGGCGGACCAACCGCAAACATGTACGGCATCGAATGTACCCGCAAATCCGAATCCGGAAGCTGCCGCGGTAAACGCTGCCTCTATCCCGAATTATGCCCGGAACTGCCACTCGACCACGGACGCCAGTTACACTTGCTCAAAGCCCTACGGCAAATACCCGGTATCAAACGCGTCATCGTGGCATCAGGAATACGCCACGATCTCGTTATGGCCGATAGCAAAAATGGTAGACGATATCTGGACGCCGTTGTTCGCGATCACGTCTCCGGCCAAATGAAACTGGCACCGGAACACACCGAACCAGATGTTCTGACATCCATGGGCAAACCCGGCCCCGCCGCACTCAAAGCCTTTCGATCGGCCTTCCAGGAATCCACCCGCCAAGCCGGCAAGAAGCAATTCCTGACCTACTACCTGATGGCAGCGCACCCCGGTTGCACGGATGCGCATATGCATAAACTCAAAACCTTTGCGGCCCAACAACTCGCGATATCGCCCGAACAAGTACAAATCTTCACCCCCACACCGTCCACCTACAGCACACTGATGTACTGGACCGAACAAGATCCCTTTACCGGCAAACCCTGCTTTGTCGAAAAAACCGCAAAAGGCCGCGTTCGCCAAAAAGAAATCCTCCAGGCGTAAACGTGCCCGAATGGCAGCACGACAAGATCAAAGACAATACCTTGATCACACAACGCACGCCTTGTAATGCCACCAACGCCGGCACCGCATGTCAGTCGTTCAGATGCCCCTGCCGATCTTCTACACGCCACAAGGGCAATCAAGAATCCGGAACAGCCCGATAATTTCGCTTTTCCCAAGCGGTGCCAGCATGTAGCTTACTGTCATGACTGCCAAAAAACACGCACCCATAACTTTGCTCACTGGCGACGATGAGTACCTGATGAATCGGCATGCCCGCGATATTGTCGAAAGCGTACAGAAGATCGATGCCAATACCGAACTTGAAATCATCGATGGCATGGTTACATCCGTGAGCGATGCCGAAGCCGCCATCCGCCGCTGTAAGTCGGCACTGCAATCGCCCGGTCTCTTCAGCACCACGCGCGTTGTCTGGTTCAAGGATGTGGCTTTTATGGCTGAGTCAAGGGCCGCCCAATCCGCAACCGTGCAAGAAGCCCTCTCCGA
>JBLRXB010000020.1:0-19285 GCA_047920915.1 Kiritimatiellia bacterium | reverse complement strand
TCCGCTGCCGGGGACGACCTTCCGTGTCCCGGTACGATTCGACCAGCTGAACCAGCTTTGTCTGCTTGACTCTCTTTTCCCTGAAGAACATGAAGCGAGTATCGGACCAAACAACGTCGGCGTCAAGCCTTTGTGATATAATTAGGCACTACAATTGCCGCCGCGATGACTCTATCAACGACTTACAACGAATTTGAGGCCAAATAAGCCATTTTTAAGGCCGATTTCTGAGACCGCTAAGAAACTTGGGCTAAATCTTGCTCTGCAAGTGACCGCTCTGGTACATTCAAAACCGCCTCGCGGATCGGATTACCCCCCGACGGGCAAAAAAACGGGTTATGCGTCAGGGCTGAGGATGTATTCTCAGGGTAGACGAATCTACATAGTAGCGGAGCATGCACAACTCACACGCAGATTCGCCTTCTCATACGATCTCTGTGCCTCAAGCGTAGCGGGGGGGCAGCTTGTAAGTTGGTGCTTACGGCAGTGTATATCGCCGGTCAAGCGTGAACGCATTCGGAATGTGCCGCACCACAAGCCTTTCCGGCGAATCCTCTGGAGAACCAATCACTTCCACCACATCGAATCGAAAGTATATCTTTGGATTCGCCAAACGCTTGATGTAGCGCACCGCAGCCCGCGACATGTGCTGGCGCTTTGCGCGATCTACCGCTGCAATCGGACGCCCGAAAAGCTCCGTTCGGCGCGTCTTGACCTCCACAAACACGAGTTGATCACCATCCTGGGCCAGTAAATCAATCTCATCGCGCTTGCCAACGCGCAACCGACGAGCCCGGATACGCAACCCCGCAGCACGCAAATGTTGCTCCGCTACTTGTTCCCCCCAACGGCCCACTTCCAAGTGTCGTGGATCCGGCTCCTGTCCCCGTTTCCAGAATGCACCGAACATCACACAAATAACTCCCGTTGCACAGGACCACGCCCCGCATGAATTTCTGCCGCCTCCCGCACGGGACGAAAAGACATTCGATGCACCGGGGTGCATCCCAACTCTAACAAGGCTTGCATATGAAACGCCGTGCCATAGCCCTTGTGCCGGGCAAAACCATAGCCAGGATATCTGGCATCGAGCTCAATCATCATGCGATCCCGCGTTACCTTCGCAATCACACTGGCCGCCGCAATCGAAAAACTCAAACTGTCGCCCTTGACAATAGCAGTAGAGGCCACCGGTAATCCGGGAACGGGCAAACCATCCACGAGAATATGCCCGGGAGGCTTATGCAAACGCGAAACCGCACGCGCCATCGCGAGATGCGTGGCACGCAAGATATTGACTGCATCAATCTCGGGGGACGCGCTCACACCGACGCCGATATCGACGCCATCAAGCGCATAAAGATACTGGAAAAACTGCGCGCGGTCGGCTTCTCCGAGCTGCTTGGAATCCGTCAACCCCGCCAAGGGACCAACCAACGCAGCTTCTGCAGCCGCTGGCAAAAAAACCACGGCCGCCGCAACGACCGGGCCGGCTAGAGGACCTCTGCCAGCCTCATCCACACCGGCGACTGCATCGGCACCATCGTGCCAATGCAGTCGCTCGTGATGCAGAAGATTAGCGCTTGGCAACGATTTTCTCTTTCAAGCGCGCCTTCTTGCCAGTCAAGCCACGCTGATAATACAACTTCGCACGGCGAACATGCGCCGACCGAATAACTTCGATCTTTTCCACAAACTGCGAATGCACCGGGAACACACGCTCCACACCAACACCATGCGAAACACGCCGCACCGTGTAGGTCTCGGTCCCGCCGCCGCCATCACGCGCGATCACCACGCCCGTGTATAACTGCACACGCTCCTTATCGCCTTCGCGAATCTTCACATGCACCGCAACCGTGTCACCAATCTGGAAATCCGGCACATCGCTCTTGATTCCCTCATCACCAATCTTACGTACAATTTCTGCACTCATTGCTTCCTCCATCCAGCTCAAACTGCCACTTATTGCAGCAAATCCTCTCGTCGCTCTCTTGTGCGTGCCTCTGCCTGCTCTCTTCGCCATGCCGCTACTGCTGCATGGTTGCCCGAACGCAACACATCGGGAACCCGTAATCCACGGTACTCCACCGGCCGCGTGTAGTGCGGATACTCCAGCAAGCCCTCCGAAAACGATTCCTCTTCTGCCGCCCCCTCACCACCAAGTACCCCCGGCAACAAACGCACGACCGCATCCACCACAACTGCCGCAGGCAATACACCATTGGTCAGCACATAATCACCGATCGACAACTCTTCCGCCGATAACAACTGGCGAACCCGCTCATCGACCCCCTCATAATGCCCGCATATAAATATCAAATGCGACGCTTCCACCAACTCCCGCGCAACCGCCTGCCGAAACACACGCCCTTGCGGACTCATCAGAATCACGCGCGCACCCTCTGTCCGTATCGATTCCACCGCCGACACAATCGGATCCGGCTTCATCACCATCCCCGGACCACCACCATACGGTCGGTCATCCGTCGTCCGATGCACATCCTGCGTGTAATCACGAAGATCAACGGTGTTCAACGTAACTTTGCCTAACTGCACAGCCCGTTTGAGCATGCTCTCGCGGATAAAACCGTCAAGCATGGCCGGAAACACCGTTAATACATCAATACGCATGCATCAAGCATCGGCTGCTTCGTCCGCAACCACTTCCTCTGCAACCGGAGCTTCCGCTTCCACTTCAGCAACCACAACCGGCTCTGCTGCAGCAACGGGTGCTGCCACCTCTGCCGTGACGGCACCCTTGCGCGCCTTCTTTACCAAACTCGCGGCGGTATCGCTAATCTGAGCACCTACGCTCAGCCAGTAATCAACCCGGTCAAGTTTCAAGGCAAACGTCTCACCTTTTGCCGCCGGATCATACCAACCCAAAATCTCAAGATTCCGGCCGTCCCGCGGAGACCGCTCATCGGCGGCAACCAGCCGGTAGCAAGCATCATTCTTTGCCCCGGTTCGTTTCATTCTGATCTTAACTGCCATGTATCCTCCCAATCAACCATATACATCCCGCGTGCGCAGACCCAATTTCCTGCCACACCTCGCGGGTTCCACATACGCTGCGCACGCATGCACAAACAACTCACCGACAATTCTTTACCCAATTACAAAATCTGGTGCACCCGAGAGGAGTCGAACCTCCACGCCCTTGCGGGCACATGGACCTGAACCATGCGTGTATGCCAATTTCACCACGGGTGCATACTGAAACCATAAGCTGTTTTTGCACAAGAGCCTCGTAATCTACCAAAACGCAATGCCTGCGGTCAATAGCCAATTTACGTCACCTTCAAATGAATCGGGCTATTTCTTAACACACATGCCCCCGCGTTCCCATCGTCAGGTCGATACTCACCTACTCCATCACGGCGCTACCGGCAACCAAACAGACCGGATCTGGTTATCATCCGGGCGAATATCCCCCGGCACAACCACGCGAACCGTCACATCCAGTGCACCATCCGCACGCACATAGCGCGAAGTATCCAAGCGATGCGCAATCGTTGCCCCGCTCCCAATCCCCTCAAAAATCAATCGGTACTCGCGATCATTCACGACCACTATCATCTCGACCGTAGCAAGACCAACCGTACCACGGTTCTGAGCAGCAACCATAACGGACTGCACATCACCCACCTCATTCTTTTCAAAATGCGGCCGCAATACCCCCATATCCACGATGCCGGGCTGATTCCACTCCATTGCACGAACCGGACTCACAATGCCCGCGCCCGTCAATGCATCGGCTCCAGGCGATCCGGTATCGTTCGCTGTTTGCACAATCAAATCGAAAATGCTTGCTCCATCAAGCGCATCATGCAGCCCCAGGGCCAGACCCGCCGTGGCTGTAACAAACGGCGCGGCAGCCGATGTTCCCGAAAACGAGACACTACCCACCCCGTCCAACATCACCATCACCCCCACCCCCGGTGCAGCTACATCCACCCGATCCCCCCGATTCGAAAAATACAAATGCCGCTCATCCGCATCGATCGCAGCCACGCTCAGCACACCATCGTATGCCGCCGGATAGGACACCCGCGATACGCCCTCGTTGCCTGCCGATGCCACCAGCAGCACACCTTTTTCCTGCGCATACCGCACGGCCTCCGCCAACATGCGGCTCTCCCCGCGCGTCCCGATGCTCAGATTGATGATCCGGGCACCGGCATCCACCGCAGCCCGAATCCCCTTTGCCACCGTGAAGGCATCCCCAATACCATCTTGCGACATCACCTGCACATCCAGGATCGATGCCCCTGGCAACATCTTCGCCAAAACCCCGGCCACCAGCGACCCGTGTTGCCCGACGCCACCCGCACCAACCAGATCCAAGCGCTGCGAAACCGGCACGCCGGCAACACCCGTGTCCAGAACAGCCACCATGACACCGCGCCCCCATTCTGCCTGTGGCTCCGGCACCCCCAACCAAGCCGGGGCTTGATCGGCAAAACCGCGATACGCAACAGCAGGAGCACGAAGCGCATCGCCGGGCTCATCCAGCGGCGGAATCCGAACAAAAAGGTTGGATTCCACCTCCACTTGTCCGGCAACGCCCCGTAGCAGCGCGGCCAGACCCGCCCGGTCGCGCGCGCGAACCCGCAGCGCGCCATCCTGCTCCGCCAATATCCGCACACCATGGCGCCGGGCCGCCCCTAAAAGGCGTGCACGGGTAAATCCATCCGCATAATACAGAACATATTCACCGGGAATCACATCAACGCCGCCCACCGGGGGCAAACCGATCGGGCTTTCGCTGGCTGCGACAACCCCATGCGTGTTCCCCTGAATCCCATCAACAGGAAGCCCCTCTCCAGAAATCGCCGGAAGCACAGGAAATCCCGTTTCAAAAGCCTGCCCGGGTGGTGGCAATGGCAAATCACGTCGTTCCAAATAATTGAAACGCAGCCACATCCCATACGCGGCCAGCATAAGCAACACTACCCCAAGGCCAATCCTGAAAATCCGACGGAACCACCCGCTATGCGAAACACTCATGACGCCTCCGCTGCCGGGGCGGCAAAACAGACCACGCGCTGCTCGCGAGCATCTGCCCGCAAAAGCAACCGTCCGCCATCCGCCACAAGTGCACAGGCCGGCACGACCCGGATCACCGCATCCCATTGGACCGCATCCGGTACAAGATCAGCAAAAACAGACGCGCCCTCCAGTAGGCGCACCTCATCCAGACGTGTATCCTTCTGCCCGGGCAGCAAAGCCACATACAGCATATCCATTTCCACTAATTCATTCAGGAAGTGCGTCCCCAGCGAAACATCCGGAATCAAATTGGCATGCATCGTCACGATTTCACCAAGAACAGCCACCCCACTGATCTCATGAAACAATACCGGAACCCCCAACTCCGGACTACTCGTACCCCAGCGTCCGGGACCCAGTAATACCGTTGTGCCGCCCGGCAAATGATCCTGCAAGGCATGATTCAGTTTTCCCAGTGCCCGTGCAACGGCATAACGATCGCGCATCGGCAATGCACTGTAGACTGACGGCACGACATATACCACATGATCCACCTCCACCACCCTGCTCTGTCCGATCACGGCGCAACGTGCCGAAAGCAGCGCCGTCTGCGCGGATTCACAAACCGGCATCGAATCCAAGACCACCGTATCTGCCCCGATCACCTGCAACGGCCGACACTGCACCAGATTGATCCTAGGTTCCAGATCCGGTGTAAAGTTCACCGTAAACTCCACATCAACGGGGTGCGCATAGGCATCGTGCAACACGCGCAACATACGCCGGAAAGCATCCGTGAATCCGGTCTCCAGCAACGGATCAAACGTCAACAAACGTGGCACCGTGCCCAATCGCGCCCCCGCCGAACGCGCCATTCGTACCGCCTCCCGGTCCGGAGGCGCTAGCAAATCCAGCACAGCGGTCGTAAATGCAGGAATCACCGTATCAAACGATCCCGATGTCAGATGATTATCATCCAAATCAATAAAATCGACCCGCCGCTGCGTATGGGTCCGTACTTCCTCGGCATTATGATCCGGGCGCCGCATCGGTGCGTTAAGTGCCACCAGCCGCGTGCAATCATCGTCAGACCGGTCCACGGCACGCGTACCCAGCCCCGCCACCAGACGAATCACGCCCGCGTCGGGATCAATATCCGGATGCCAGACGTAAGGATTAAAGGAAAAACCGACACCGGCAGCCGGCGGGAAAAAGCGTTTGCCATGCGCCCGCCCCGAGACTCGCATCACCAGTAGTGCCATCTGCTCATCCTGATCCAGCATCCCGCGACGCGCCCGGTACCGCAGGGCCCGCTCACTCATTGCGCTCGCATAAATGCGCTTTACCGCGGCCACAAAATCCTCAATCCGCTGCGACCGCGGCCCCTGATTGGCACAAAAGACACTCTCATATTTGCCGGCAAACGCATTCCCGAAATTATCCTCCAACAGCGAGCTCGAGCGTACAATAAAAGGCGATTGGCCGAAATAGTCCACCATCTCCTCGAACTGCCGCAACGTTCGCGACGGAAACGTCCCCGTGATAATCAGGCGACGGGCCCGCGTAGCATTTTCATAAAACGCCTCCGTATCCTTCTGTCGCTGCCGTGTCCACCAGATGCCGTTATCCACCAGATACGAGTAAAAGACATCTGAACCGATAAAGAAGGAATCATGCGCCTCTAATTGCCCATGCAGGTCCGGATCCTGCCGCCGCAAGATGGCACGCGCAAGCAACATCCCCACCGCCTTGCCTCCGATCAGCCCCGAACCAATCATACGGCGACGCACATCCAGTACATCCTCAAGCATCATGTAACGATTCACCAGCCCCACCATCGGCTCGTCGCGTGTAATCACCATTGGAACGAGCTTCTCCCGCACCACCTGCTCGGCCTCTGCCGGCAAATGCCCGGCCTCAACTTGCTGGCGCACATCCGAAGCATCCAGAAAAGCCCGATCCCAAAACCCCGGATTACGATCGGCATACAATCCCGACCATTTGGCTGAAGTCAGAATACCGGCAATTTCCGCACTGTCCGATACCGGCAAAAACGCGTCTGCACTCTCCCAACGGTGCAGCATATTCATGGTGGCCGAATAACGCTGCTGCACCTTCAACGGGCGAATATACACCGCACCATGCCGGTATACATCCAGAAACAATTGCGTTGTGGCCAGTATCGGATCCAGCGCATACGCCGAGTGATGATTGCGATACAACCCGAAATACGCCAGCGTCTCCATGTCAAAAAGATACGGGCACATCAGCTTGAAGAAATTCCCTAGCATCACATCCGAATACCACGTTTCCGCCAACGGCGAGAGACAATCGAATATATACGTTGCACCACGCCCTGTGATACGGATACGCTCATGCATGGCACCCACAAACGTTTCGAAACCAGCCGCAGGATCCAGCGTTTCGATATGCACCCCATGCGCAGCTTCAACCAACGGAGGATGCGGGGCAAAGCGAAAATACACCAAGGGACGCCCGCTCGTATGCGCCCACGCCACGCATGGATCGATCAAAGCTTGATACTCTTCCACTGCATCCAATTGCCAGACCACATTATCGCCGGGCAGGATCCCTTTTACGATCCGATCCAAGCCAGGCAAACCGGTCGAAAACGTGTACCCCTCCATGACATCACTCCCTCAAACAAACATCACACTAGAATTGCATTCCCACATACGCATTCAGCATCGTCATACGAAACACGAATTCCTTGTCAAAACGCTCGCGCAAGGCAATAATTTCCTCCGGATCCGTTGCGCTCGACGCCACCAGCCCCTCCGAGCGTATCTGCTGGTACTGTCCGCCCACAAACCAGTATCGCCCCTCACGCAAAGGAAATTCAACTTGCGCACGCACACGGACATTGGTGTGATCGATTTCCAAACTCTTCTCGCGATGCGACGAGCTTGTCAGAAAAGACGTGCCGCCACTGTAGCGGCACACGGTATAGTGACCATACAACACGAACTGAACACGATTCGTCTCCCCCATCCGCAACTCCAGCCCGCCGCCATACTCCGGAAGCCCTAGCCCACTGATACCCGAAACACGGCCGCCGACCACAAAATTCTCGACGGGATTCTGGTACTGCATTACATCGCGCGCATCCCCGGCATCCATCTCATAGGACCCGACAAAGCCAAAAAGCCCCGCATCCAGAAACGGAACAATACGCAAACCACGCACAGGGTGAAACGTAAGCGGTGTAATTTGAAACCGCATCTCGATGGTGGCACCATTCACATCAAACGAGAACGCCTCGCCTTCCAGAATCACCATATTATCATAGCTGCGCCCATCATAAACCAGCGGCCCGACATCATTAAGGTAGTAATTCCGCCGGGCCACCGCTTCACTGGATATCGACATGTAATTCGCATCCAGTTGAAATGTCAAAAAACGACCGCTGCGTTGGAGCCCCAACCCGATTGCAGGATGCGAACCCGTCACATTAAAATCTTCAAAAGCAAAATTGTTGGCCCGATCTTGCTTCCACTCCTCACCCACCACATCATACAGCTTGCGCGTCGTCTCCTGCACCACCGCATTGAACTCGGTAACTACGCCCCCGCGAATCCCGAAGCTGAAGCCACGCCCAGCCTCCTCGCTCCGCCCGAAACGCATCACATCCCCCGCCGAGGACGTAAGACAGGCAGACATACAAAACAAAAAAAGCCCTGACCGAATGGCTGTATGCATAAGATATCCCCGCGTGAGAAAACAACAACGCATGTAAGGGGGAATCGTATCACACGAACCACGCATCCAGCAATGCCCATTATCAGCAGGACTTGCCATCAATCGCGGGAATACATACATTGAGCGCGTAAGGAATATGGAGCCAGTTGTCGGACTCGAACCGACGACCTGCTGATTACAAATCAGCTGCTCTACCAACTGAGCTAAACTGGCGCACGCTTGAACAGACCACGTAATGTAAGGACGATACGCTTTATGTCAATCCAGGAAAACAAAACTGCCCCGCAAATTCTTGAGGCCGGACTGAGCCTTGGCAGCAACATGGGGAACCGCATCTACTATCTTCGCGCTGCCATAAAAGCCATAACCGGGACGCCCGGCACCGCCATCACAGCCATTTCCCCCGTCTACGAGACCGAGCCCGTCGGCGTCAAAGAGGAATATCGCGACATGCCCTATCTCAACGCGGCACTAATCCTGCAAACCACCTTGACAGCAAAGGCACTGTCCAAGGCCATCCACGAAATCGAGAAAAACCTGGGACGCGTACGGACAGCAGATCGGTTTGCGCCTCGAACAATCGACATCGATATCCTCTATGCCGGGAACACCGTGTCCGCGGACCCCGCCCTGACCCTGCCCCATCCCCGCTGGGCACAACGACGCTTTGTCCTGCAACCCCTCGCAGATATACACCCACATTTGCGCATCCCGGGTTCCAACCGGACGGTTACAGAACATCTCGCAGCCCTCCCGAGCGGCTCCGAAGCCGTACACAAACTCACCGACACCCTAACTCCCTAGCAAATCATTGCTGCCGCTGACAAATTGTTCTTCTCATACCTTCCCTTTTCACCTATACTCAGCAGCTATGCAAAAAGACGGACAAGACTCCTTTAATTTTTGGTATGCCGTGAACAACACGGACGTGAAACTTATGCCCTCCGGACATTTGGAAACGTTCGGCAACACGATATTGAATTACCATTTGATCACCGAGCTGATGGATGATACCAGCCGCGTTCGCATCCGCGAAGGCAAACTGGAGGCCGGACGCCCGCAAATCATCACCCCCGATGCCTATGCCCAAACCGCACTCGAAGGCTTCGGGGACGAAGCCAGACAATACATCGATTGGCTCCGCGAACACGAACAAGACATCCGCGTACTGCAATACGGATACCGCCTCAAACAGGAGTCCTACCGCGAAACCATCCTGACCGATCACATCGGACAAGTCGTCGAGCGTGTCCAAAAAAACGTTGAATCCAGCAACGACCCCCTAAGTGCCGTTGTCGTCGGGGTCGACGAACCCTGGGATGTCTGCCTCGTGCGCCTGTTCTGGGAAGTTATCCAAACATCCGCCCTCTTCAATATCCGCGAAATGCAGCGGCACAAACTCTTCGAACAGGAAGGCGGCGTACCTCGCGGAATCCGACGCGACATCGACGAAGCATTCAAAGCTGCCAGCAAAGACCCGACGAAAATCAAGGCACTCGGCGTCAGACTGCACGGCATGGGACTCTTTGATGAATACCAGGATCGCTTCTTTTCCCTTGTTAAAGCCAGCGGGCACACCAACTAGAATCAGGAGAAGCACAACCATGCCCACGCGCGTACTCGCAATTGCCAATCAGAAAGGTGGCGTCGGGAAAACCACCACCGTCATCAACCTCGCCGCATGCCTCGGCGAAGCGGGACAATCCGTACTCGTCATCGATCTCGATCCCCAGGCGAATGCCACCAGCGGACTCGGACTACCCCGGCAGCAAGGCACCAGTCTTTACCGGGTATTGTTGCGTGAACGCAGCATACAAGGGCTGGTACAGGAGAGCGTCGCCCCCGGGGTACACATCATCCCGTCCGAACTCGATCTGGCCGGCGCAGAAATCGATGTCGCCCGCATGGATGGATATCTGCAAGGACTCAACATGGCCATGCTGCCGCTCGTCCGTAATGGGGGCTACGACATCATTCTGATCGACTGCCCCCCATCACTCGGTGTCCTGACCATGAACGCACTCACCGCCGCCCACGGTCTCCTGTTACCCATCCAGTGCGAGTACTACGCCCTCGAGGGACTCAGCGTCATCACACATATTGTGGAGCAACTCCGCACGTCCCGTGCCAACCCGCAAATCGACATTCAGGGCATCGTCATGACGATGTACGACGCCCGCACACGACTCTCACAAGAGGTGGCAGGAGAAGTCCGCAGTCACTTCGGCGACCGCGTGTACAAAACCATGATCCCCCGCAATGTTCGCCTCAGCGAAGCCCCCAGCTTCGGCAAGCCGGTCATCATGTACGACCCGTACTGCACCGGCTCCGAAGCCTATCGCCAACTGGCACAAGAAGTCATCGCCCGCAATCAGGCGCCGATTGCACCCTCGCAAACCGGTACTTGAAGATACACCACAATGCCCGGCATCCGTCCCTCCATGTGATCTTCTTTCCCTCGGAATAGCTACGACCATAATACGCAATCGGCACTTCATAGATCCGCCACCGCTTACCTCTGGCAATCTTGGCCGTAACCTCCACCTCAAACCCGAACCGGTTTTCACACAAACGGATGCCCTGCAGCACCTCCCGCTTGAAAACCTTGTAGCACACCTCCATGTCCGTCAGATTCAGGTCTGTCAGCATATTCGAAAGCAATGTCAGAAACCGGTTGCCCACATAATGCCAGAAAAAGACCACACGGTGCGCACCGCCACCCAAAAAACGCGAACCATATACAACATCCGCCCGCCCGCTTAGAATCGGCGCCAGTAACTTCGGATACTCCTGCGGATCATACTCCAGATCCGCATCCTGTATCAGCACAATATCTCCGGTCGCGGCGGCAAAACCACTGCGCAATGCCGCGCCCTTACCCTGATTCTGAGCATGAAAGACAATCTTCCACTCCGGATGTTGCTTCTCAAGAAAGGCAAGCTTCTCCCGTGATCCGTCACGGGAACAATCATCCACAAGCACCAATTCTGTTTCCAGACCCGTCTCGACCGCCAATACCTGCCGGATAATCTCATCCAGCGTAGCCGCTTCATTAAAAACCGGGATCACAATCGAAAGTTTCATATATTCGCCCCTCAAATAGCCATAATCTAACGCCGCACTACCGTATATCGCAAGCACGAACCGACTGCAGGAACCAAAACCTCGCAATAAGAAACGGGCCACGGATACCCATTTACGCTTGCCTCTTCTGTAATAGTCATGACATAAACGAAGAAACACAGGCCAAAAAGAGCACCATATTCGCTCTTTTCAAACAGGAGACAAAGAGATGAAAAAACAACTACGTGCAACCATCGCAACCTGCGCCCTAGTCGCCACACTGGCCACAGCCGAAAGCAGCTTTCGCAACAGTCTGAACCTCGGCGTAACGCTTACCGATGGCAATAGTGAAACGCTTCTGGCAAATATTGCCGCCCTTTCCGAAGCAAAAAGAGACGATGGAAACGCCATCCGGCTTGGCATAGAGGGTAGCTACGGCGAAAGCAAAATCGACGAATCCAAAGAAACCACGGTCGAAAATGCACGCGGCTTCATCAACGCCCGCACCGACATTTCTCCCCGCTGGTTCCTCGCCATCAATGCCGCATCACAGTACGACAAGATTGCCGATATCGACTATCGGATCATCCTGGGCCCCGCCATCGGCGGACATTTGGTGAAAGGCGAAAAACTGGCCGTAACCACCGAAATCGGTCCTTCCTACATTTGGGAAAAGGTTTCGAGCGAAACCGATAACTTCCTGGTCCTGCGTATTGCCGAACGCCTCACATGCCAGCTCAGCGAAACCGCAGAACTCTGGCAATCTGCCGAATTCCTTCCAAAAACCGAAGCATTCGACGACTTTCTTCTCAATGCCGAAATCGGAGTGAGTGCCGCCATGTCCGCCCGAACCCAACTGCGACTCGTCCTGCAATTCAGCCACGACAGCACCCCGGGAGACGACATCGAGAAAAACGACGTAACCCTCGTCGCTGGCATCGGTATCCAACTGTAAAAGCACCGCATCCGCCTGCCGGTTGCCTGCCCAAGCACCCTTTGTCGCGCATCGGGTCACCCTCCCCCCATATCCAGTCCCAGCCGCGGTGTTTACACCGCACATTAGCATGCCTCTCGACAGCAATACACTACCGATGGTGCCCACCACTTTCTCACACCACAAAATTATGCATAATGACAGGAATCAGGCTTGCGTTTTGTGTTCGTTTGTGTCCATATCTCCCATAAGCATTTTTAATCCCTTTCACGAGGTAATATGAGCAACGAACAACACCCACATCAAACGCCACCCATTAATGAAGAATGGCTCCTCCTGCGCGATCTCATCCAAAAGCATAGCAGCACCGCACTGACGGTTATCTTGATAATCGCGGTCGTCGCAATCGGAGCTTGGTCCGTCATGCAACGCCAGACACAACGCAAACAGGAAGCCGGCATGTTGCTCGCATCGGCCCAAACCACCACCCAGTTCGAAGATATTCTAAATCGCTTTCCCAAATCCGAGGCCGCACCCATTGCGCTGCTTTCCCTCGCAAAGCTACACTACGATATGGGGCGCTACAGCGATGCCCTCACCCAATATGAAACATTCCTGGAAAAATGGGCGGACCACTCGTTGGCCCCCACCGCCACGCTAGGCCGTCTCTTTGCACGCGAAGCGATCGGAACACCCGAACAAATCCAGCAAGCCAAGGAAGGTTTCCGCACCTTTGCCGAGACCAACCCCGGTCACTACCTCTATCCCCAAGCACGACTCGGCGAAGCACGCTGTAAACAAAATCTAGGAATGCTCGAAGAAGCACGCAGCGTCTACCAGCACTTCCTGGCCACCTATCCCGAGAGTCCCTGGGAAATGCAGATCGAAGAGCGCCTGATGGATCTGGAGCGCAAAATTCGCCGCCAGCAATCGTCCTGAGCCGCGGCTGAGCCCCGGATACTCACCCGCAGCTCTTGCACTTGCCATACAAGATCACTTCATGTCCGGTCACGGTAAAACCCGGCGGCACATCCGTATTCCCGTTGTAAGGGCAACCCTCGAGCTCGAAAACCCGTCCGCACCCCACGCAGGCAAAATGATGATGATGCTTCAATCCCGAAAGCTCATACCGAGAAGGGTGTCCGGGAATATCAACCGGCACAATCAGCCGTTCCTCCAAAAAACTCGCGATCGTACGATATACCGTCGCTGGACCCATGCCCCTGACCTGCTGGCGCGCACGATCCAGAATCTCTTCCGGACCCAAAGGACGCTCCGCCACGCGAAACACATCCTCAATCGCCCTGCGCTGTTTGGTATTTCTTTGCATCGCGACACGCCCCACTTTCAACCTGCAACCAAAATGCCATTGCCCCCCGCTAAGACCGCATATGCAAGCGCTTGAAAACCACAGCGGCCAAACCGTAGAGCGGACTACATAAAAAGGCGAGCAAGAAAAGGATTCCCAGCATCACCACAATAGCCGGCCCCGTCTGTACATCGCGCAACACAGACAGCACAACACTACCCACCGCAATCATGCCGCCCAGCAAACCGCCACCCCATAAAATCACACGTATGGAATTACTGAATAAATATATAATGGCGGCAGGCGCAATCAACAATCCCAACGTCAACATGGTGCCAACAGCTTGCAAGGAAAGCACCATATTCAACACCAGCAAAATAGCCAGACCATATCCCACCAAACGCACGGGAACGCCTTGCGAGGCCGCCGCATCCGGTGAAAACACATATAATAGCAAAGGTCGCTGAAATAAAATCAATAGTCCTAACGTCATCCCGCCCGCTATATACACAAACCATAAATCCATGCGCGATACCCCCAGAATATTACCAAACAAATAGTTTTCAATATTCACATACAACCCCAGCCTCTCAAGCGCCAGCAAACCACCCCCAAACGCCGCCGTATACAAAATCGCCAGTGCCGTATCGCGATCGATACGCGATGCCGCCGCAATTCCGGTCGACCCCACGCCCGCCAGCAGTGCCATCAAGACCGCTCCAACCAAAGCACTGACAGGGTTCAACCCCGCGAGTATCGCACCCAAGGCAATCCCCGGGAACAACGTGTGGGTGAGCCCACCGGCAAACAAAGAGGAACGCCGCAACACGACATATCCACCCAGATACCCATTCACAAACCCAATCATCCCCGCTGCCAGCAAGGCCCGCTGACTGAAAGTAAACCCGAAAAGCTGTTCCCAGATCGTCATCCGCCAAACGCCTCCTTCAATAAATCAGGCAACAAAACATCAGCCGGCTTACCCCGCTTGACCAAACGGCGATTGAGCAACAACACCTCATCAAACAGCGCCTCCAGGCTGCTTAAATCATGGTGGGACGCAATTACCAGACGCCCATGCCCGGCCAATGCACGCAACAATTCCCCGAGCATCCGCGAGGACGGATGATCCAACCCCGCAAAAGGCTCATCCAATAGCAACACGTGCGCTTCCTGCGCCAGCGCGCGCGCAATAAAGGCACGCTGCTGCTGACCGCCCGATAGCGCCCCAATCTGGCGCTCCGCCAGCTTTTCCAACTGCATCGCCGACAACGCATCATCAACCGCACCGTAATCCTTCGGGCGCATCGGACGCAAAGCCCCTAGCCGGGCATAACGCCCCATTTCCACCAAACCTCGCACGGTCAGGGGAAAACGCCAGTCCACATCCTGCCGTTGTGGCAGATAGGCAATTTCCGGGATCCCCTGTTGCACGGGACGATCATGCCACAGGATCGCGCCGGTCGTCGCCGGAACCAGACCAACAATCGACTTCATCAAGGTCGTTTTCCCCGCACCATTTCCGCCAACCAGCGCAATCATGCTCCCGCATTGCATCTGAAACGAAATATCATGCAACGCACACACCTTGCCATAATGCGCGTGTAGCTTCCGTACCACCAAATGGTGCGTGCCCTCATGATCAGATGGTAGCAGTGCATTCATCGAAAAAGCAAAGGCTCCTCTATTTCGTCATCTTCATGCCACAACGTCACGGAACGCGGCGGCCCCACCGGCGGCGCAACGCGAACCTCCGTAACACGCCGGGCAGCGGTCGACCATACGGCAACCAAAACCAAATCACCCTGTGATTGCACATTCCAAACCATCTCCAGCGGTTGCTCCTGCTCAACGTCCACAACCGCCGCATCCCAGATGAGCGCGCCTTGACTGTATAGCCGAAATGCAACCGGAGCCTCTGTAAAGCGCACTTGCACCCAAACCGCAGCACGCACATCCTCAATCGCTTCCGTCGCCAAAACGACTCTGGCCCCCGAACGCGTAACGTTCCATAAAGGCCAGAACAAAAGACACCAAACGCAAACCAGCAGCAATAACTCCAAGAGCGGACGTCCGCGCATGATCAATCCCTTCTTCCCAACGCCTCTACGATCGCCTCCACATTATGACGAAACATGGCCTCAAAAGTAGGGTCGTCCGGCGCGGGGGTGTCGCCCTTTAGCGAACGTCCCAGTTTGACACCAGCCTCCTCTGCAATCGCCGCCAGCACCGCAGCATTTGCCGTGGACTCGGGAAAGATCGCCGGAAGTTTTTCGCTCCGAAGCGTTTCAATCACATGGCGCACCTGACCTGGACGCGGCTGCTCGAGCGAAGACAAGCCCAATACCGGTGTTGCACGTATCCGGTATTCCGCACAAAGATAATTGAAGGCCGCATGCGCCGTCACCAAACGACGCTCTGATTGCGGGATGCGACGAAACTCCGTTCTGGCCCAACGATGCAGCGCATTCATCCGTTCCCCGTAATCTCGTGCGCGCTCCTGAAATGCATCGCCGTTCTCAGGAGCTGCGGCACTGAACGCATCCGCCAACAATCGAGCCGCACGCTGCATGTTACGTGGACTGTGCCACCAATGCGGATCAATCGCACTTATGGCATGAACCGGACAACACGCAAACAACGCCATGTCATCCTCCATCCGCAACGAAGGAATCAGCCGCCCGATCTCGAATATCTCCTGCCCGGGCCGTAACCCATCCCGAAGATTATCAAGATATTGCTCCAACCCCTTGCCCATCACAAGCAACAGGCGTACGCCCTCAACCGACTGTAAATCCGAGGGCGCAGGCATGAATAAATGCGGATCCTGCCCCGCTTTCATAACCTCGACAATCGCAACCTGCTCACCACCAACCTGACGCGCCAAGTCTGTCGCCAACGGATGAAAAGAAGCCACGCGCAAAACATCCGCATGCCCCACCATCGCAACCAGACAGCCCAAAATCACCGCATATGTTCTTTGCATTTCGAACTCCCAATCCAGAAACAAAAATCGGGGCGCGCGACAAGCCCCGGTTCACAAACACCTAAGATCGGATGCTACCGCACCTCCGAACCACCCCAAGCCAAACCAAGCTGTGCCCAAACCGTATGCTCTTTGTCGTGGTCATAATCATCGTAGTTATACTGTAACCGCAAGGCGACACCAGGCGCACCAAACGGACGATACGTCGCAACCGGACTCACACGATAACGATCATGACCATGCTCACCGCCCTCAACATACTCCAGTCGCAAACCTGTATCCAGCTTTTCGTTCCAGCTGTAAATCAACTGTGTATACAATCCGAGATCGGTTTCACGTTCCAAATGCGCAGCATGGTCATCATGATCGGCATCTCCGGCATGTTCCGCCTTCTCAGACTTCACAAACAACTCCGTGGTCCAACGCAATGCTCGCCCCTTGAAATCGAAAAATCCACGCTCGCGCCAGGCATACGTCAAATCCAGACCATAGACACCGCGCGTCTCATGATCCGCATTGTCGCCCATCGCCGCCGAGAAACCGACCGTCCAACGGACAAAATCATGCGGCTGATAGATGCCAAACAACCGACCATACGCTATCGTGTCATCCCAACCATGCACATCGCGATGTTCGCCATGATCATCATCATGGTCATCGCCATGACCGTGATCATGCGCAAGGAACTCACCGAAACCGGCAACAATACCATAGGTCATGGTACGAGCACGCAGCGACCATGTGATATCACCACCGTCAATCCCAATGCCATCCTCGCCCAGCAGGAGCCCCGCCGCTAGTGGCATATCCACAAAATCCCAACTATGCAAGTGAGATGCATTTTGCGTTCCGAAACGCGCCAGTATACGCCCCCCCCGCACTTCAATACCCCCCGGAAGGTTTGCAAGCTTCAGGAACGCCTCCTCCCACTCGCCTTCCCACTCCTTTTCATAACCATAATGCAAGGCGTACGTGGCAAACCCCTCCAGATGCTTGTGGGCACGCAGCGACATCCCAAGCTCCAACCCCTGTACCGTCCCCTCTTTGCGCGTTGGATCGTGGTGCCCAACCGCCAAATCCTCTACATGATCCGCCGTGCTCACACCAGCCGACACATTCAAGTACACACTGGGCAAAAACCAACCGAACTCCCGCGCAACCAACCACTCCGGTAATTCCGCACGAACCAATTGCGAACCAGCCAACAAACTCAACGCCGCTACCACCAATCGCTTCATTTCATACCTGCAACTTGCATAATACCTAACCTTATTACGATACACCAACTACTGATATTGATTAATGATTATCATATAACAAATAAAAAGCAACCCCTAATTCTTACGAAGAAAAATATTACAGGATGGCGTTCCGCAGCGATCGCGGCAGTGAGGTCAACACAGTACGCCCACTTGGCCTCACCAGCACATCATCCTCGATGCGCACACCGCCGAAACCATCGACATACACGCCCGGCTCAATGGTCACAACCATTCCTGCACGCAGCCGGGCACCGCCCGATGATGACTGACTCCCCCCTGCGCCCAGGCCCGGCAGCTCATGTACATCCAACCCGATACCGTGTCCCAGTCCATGGCGGATCAATTCGCCATACCCTGCATCCTTCACAACATTCCAGCCAGCTTTGGCGACCCGGTCGCACGAAACCCCGGCGCGTATTGCCGCAACCCCCGCCGCATTAGCCTTCTCAACCACCGCATAAACATGCTGCATCTTTTCCGACGGCGTCCCCATGAACACCACGCGGGTTATATCTGAGCGATAGCCACCCCACTCGGCACCCCAGTCGAACAACAGCGGCTCGCCCTGACGCGGTTTGCGGCGCGTAGGCTCATGGTGGCAACTGGCACTGTTAGGCCCCGAAGCAACAATGATCCCGCCGGGAAACGCCTGCCGATCCGCACCCAGCATGCGCATCCGATACTCAAGCTCCGCTGCCAATTCGCTCTCCGTATGCCCCATAAGATATCCGACACCCTCCGCAATCAACGCGCGATAAGCGCGCTGCGCAATCGACACACAGCGACGAATTGCCACGACCTCGGCCTCATCTTTGATCGCACGAACCGTCGAAATCAAATCCCCGATATCTATCACCTTGCGCTTACCTAATGCCTCATGCAGGACACGATAGGCACTCCAGGTCAATCCCCGTCCCTGCACCCCGAGACCGCCCCGATACCGCTGACGCCGCAAGATGGCTTTGATATGCGCATGCGCCCCCCCCACCAACACCTCACACCCCGGCACCTGCGCG
>JBLRXB010000019.1:0-19486 GCA_047920915.1 Kiritimatiellia bacterium | reverse complement strand
ATCGCACCCAGCCGGCCATTCCCCAGAGGCAACGCCTCTGGCCAGAACGTCGCCGCGCTCTCATAAAACAACTTATGCATGCATCTCTCCTGGAATAGCGGGGGCACCTGCGCACAAAATCTCAAACGTGTTGGCATATTCACTCGGCATGGGCATCGGCGTTTCAACGATCAACCCCTCATCCCGATCCATCCGCCATTTCAACGGGGCATCATACCCGAGCAAGCGGATCGCCTGGATTTCATCAGCATTCGCGCGATCTTTAAAACAGTTAATAAACACCGCATCCCCTGGCACGCCCAGACACGTTGCGTATATGGCACGCTCACCGACCGTAAAGCGGATATCATGCGCACAAAAACGCGGCTCCCCGGTCTCGTTGAAATGCCCACCTTTGCTCATATCCAGATTCGCCTTCGTGGGGCCTTCACCCGCAATGTACCATGGGCGCGTATTGTAAATAGCTTTGCCATTGATGCGCAACCATTCGCCCATCTTCTTGAGAGCCCGCCTTGCACCCTCGGGCAAGGTTCCATCCGCACGCGGCCCCACATTCAATAGTAACTGCCCATTCTTACTCACAATATCCACAAGGTTGTGAATCAGGCGCTCGGGCGACTTGAATCCGGCCGATGCCGAATAGGCCCAGTTGCCGCGTGGCACACAATCAATACTCGTATCCGTGAGCCAGGGGAACTGCGTCAGGTCATCCATTTTTCCAACTTCCAGGTCGAAAATACCCGCACCCGGTGGCAGATCCTGATTCTTGAACGTAACCGCTACATCCTGTCCCTTGCGCAGGGCTTCGTTGTAATAATAGGCCAGAAACTGCTGCTTGTAATCACTCCGGATCCACCGCAGACCAAAATCGAACCAAATCAAATCAGGGGAATATTTATCGATTACCTCATAAAGCTGATCCCGCCAGCGATCATGATAGGCCACATCCGGCATTTCTAGTGGATCATGCTCCCGAATATAGAGATCTTCAAAAGCCGGATCATCCAGATCATACCCCTTGCCGCGGGCTAACTGGAAAAAGAACCACTGATACGAATGGTGGAACGTAGTGATAAACTGCATATCCTGCTTGCGAGCAGCCTGCGCCAACGCCCCCATGATGTCGCGCTTCGGCCCCATCGTCGCACAATTCCAGCGATTCACCTTCGAATCCCACATGGCGAAACCATCGTGTAACTGCGCCGTCGGACCGATAAAACGAGCACCGGCATCTTTGAAAATATCAATCCATTCCTCCGCGTCGAACTTCTCTGCCGTGAGCTGCGGAATCAGATCCTTATAACCGGTTTTCCCCGGTCCCCCGTATACCTTTTGATGATATTTCCCACAGGCATGCTCAGGATCGTACATATGTCGCGGGTACCAGGCACTGTTGTAAACGCCGCGCTTGCCCACCAAAGCATCACTACTGCCGCCGTACGAAGGGACCGTGTACGGCCCCCAGTGTGTGTAAATACCGAACTTCGCATCACGGAACCAATCCGGCACCGGATGCCCGCACAACGACCGCCAACTCGTCTCATATTCTCGCATCGCACACCTCGATACTGAATCCTGCACAGGCCCAGATACAACTACCGCTCAGATAGCCCATCCAACGACAAATGCACTTCGAGCATCATCAAGATTCCGCTGCCGCAGTTGCAAATGCATGGGCATCCCAACTATGATCATTTTGGCACCGAACGATGCTATTGTCTGCCTAGAAAGCCCCGGCAACGCCAACACGCAAGACCATCCCGTCGTCAATGGATGCACGCTCACGCAACTTGGAACGCGATCGCGTCACACGAATTTCACGGTCTGTCAGCAACCCCAGCGACCCATGGATGCGTAATTCATCAAATAAACCGCGCGAAACCCCCAAATACCACTCTTGCGCCACAATGGTAAGTCGGTTGCGGCCCGCATCATCAGGCTGGATGGAATAGGTTGTGCTATCCCATTTCCAACCAGCATATCCCGACCACTCGCGATCCAGATGTACCGTCATACGCGCCTCCGGCACGGTCGCTTCCACGCGGAACTGCGCATGGGGAGCCCAAACAACACCACCGTACGGAACCAAAATGTGTGAAAACCCGGGACGCACCTGCAAGCCTGCCACCAAAGCTAACGCGGGGCTGGGTGCGTAGATGCCAGCCGCTGTTACCGGAATCGCTAGTGGCATATCCAGCACATCCTCGGTGCTTGCATAAAATCCAGGCGCAAACGTAAGTTCGAGGGCTGTGTCGTTAATATAGCGCCAGAACCAGCGCGTTTCCAATACAAGAGCCATCAAATGCGACGGGATATCAACAGCAGATTTACGCAGCGGGACAAGCGAATCAAAACGCACATTCAAATCGATATCCCCATAGGCAATATCGTGAAAATACACGAGGGCCCCGCCGGTTCGTAATTCCATATGGGAATAATTCGGACCACGATTTTCAATCCGTGCATCCGGAACAAACCCCAGTTCGACATGGTAGAAAGGCTGGGCCTTCCCGTCGAGATACGGACAAGACCGCATGTCGGATTGCCAGCCGTATCCAGCTAGAGGCATAAATCCGATTCCCAGTAGACAAAGCGATACTACGCGCACATTCTTAGTCATTTACGATTTCCTTCTGATACAGCACCCGCCGAAAACCCCACCTGTCCGTCCTTTTCTCCACTCACAATTCGAATAGGAAAAGGTGCCGTTACCTCGCCCGTGTACAAGGAACGATGCGGAAAAGGAATCTCAATCTTTTCGGCGTCAAACCGATTCTTGATGTCGCGCAATAAACTATTACGCAGCTTTAATAATTCGGTTTTTTCAAACCACACACCCACCATAAAATCCAAGGAAGAATCCCCAAATCCCTTGAAAACCACAATCGGAGCCGGTTCATCCAGACAATACGCATTCTGGTCTGCCACTTCTCCCAAAACGCGGATAACCTTGTCAACATCCTCCTTGTAGGCCACCCCGATATCCACATCAAACCGCCGGATCGGATAGCGCGTTATATTGGTAACCTGTCCCTTGACAAGTGATTCATTCGGCATACGGACAAACCGGTTGTCAAATGTCCTGAGCTTCACAGACAGGAGATCGATCGATTCCACCACACCCGTTGTGTCACCGTGCTGGACAACATCGCCAACCTGGAAGGGCTTTTCGGCAATCAGAAACAGGCCGCTGATCAGATTGGACAAACTCGTCTGGGAAGCAAAACCAATCGCCACGCCGGCAATCCCTGCCGCCCCGATAATGGCTGTCAGGCGAAAGCCGAGTTCCCCCAGAATTGTTATACCGAGAAGCAGACTCAAGCCATAGCGGATCGTCTTGGTCAAGAGCATCATGCCCTGCGGTGTAAGATTGCGACGTGCCATGACGCGTCTCACAAGCAGCTCCACCATACGAATAAGGGGATATCCGACACCTGCAATGATTGCGATCCGCAGGATTACGCCTGCATGCCGCATCAGCCAGTCTACCGCTACATCAAACATGCTGCACCTTTCCTATTCCGCGGATACCTTCCCATGCCCGGTCCATCATGCCGCGCTTGATTTGCTCCCTGGGAGCGGCAAACAGTGACTTTGCCCCATCATAGCCGGGCACTTCCGCGGCATATTGCAATTCCGGCAAAGGCATTTCACCATGATATGCAAGCGTTGCGACTGATGTCCATAGATGCTGGGATCCCCGATAGACACCAAGACGGGAGGTCCGCAGCAGAAGTCGATCAAAAAACAGAGCACCATCGGACATATTGCGTAGCTCCATCGGGCAGATCGCAAAATGTGCATCCGTGCGGAGCTCCTCGATCGCTCGCCGGGCCCTCGTACGTAAAGCATAGCATAGTGTTCCGTCCACGGGCTGCCCGAACCAGGAGTTGGAAAGAATAACCGTAGGTTCCTCGAACGCGGTTACGCTTTTACCACTCTGGGTATCCACAAGTATGCCGGCAACGTAAACAGGGATGCTCACAAAAAAACGGACCGTCTGTCCCGGCAGTATTGTCAACGGCATCACCGGACGTACAACAACCGGACGCGGCGGCAACGAAGGTTTCAGCTCCAGATCCAAATCACCCTCACCACAGATCCAGCGACTCCACTCAATATGGTCTGGTTTCTCGACGTCGTTCAGCGGGACATCTATGTCCTTGCGCGAAAACGCATAATGCAATTCATCCCCCCTGCGCTCCAACCAAATGCAAAGGGGACCAACCCGGTACCGCGAGACCGCATTGGCAACCAACTTCTGCCCGCCCCATATACTCACTTCTTCATGCATGCCTACACCAAAACATATTCCCTTCAACCTTCCAACTCAATAATGCCCATTCAACATAACGCCCGATCAATCTTCTCCCTCGCGCGTGTCCCATATATCTGCAGCCGGCCCCCGGACTTCCGATAACACCGCACGAATACTACCAATCGGAACGCGAACTTGCATTCGCAGCATCAACTGCCGCGCTCCACGAGACACATAAATTTCCGGACGCCCTTCATGCACAAAAAGGTCATCAACGGATGCTTCTGGCTCAATCGCTACTGCTGCTACCTTCTGGTCATTCAAACTCGAAACGCGTACTTCCCGATTGCCCGTTTGTAACCAAAGATCATAGATGTTCCGGTCCGACAACACCCGGTAATGCGTTTTTGCACCAAGCTCAAATGGATACCGACGCATGTAATACAAAGAGGTAAACACATCGCGAACGCCTGGTTCCAGCGGGACGCTTTTCTCACGCCCGCGATGAATGGAACGAATGGTTGCCGTTTCGCCTGCGTAGTCGAATATCACTTCCAGCCGGGACCTTCGGCGCCCTTCGCGCCGATTTTGCGTATGCCGTAAAGGCCTAAAGCCATCCATGCGGACAATGCTTTCCAGATCAATCGATACGGGGTAAATCGCCGCAATGGCACGATTGGAACGCACACGCAACCGCAGCACCAGCAATTCCCCCTCGGCACCCTCCTGCCAGGCCGTCGTTACAACCGCCTCAGCTACAGGCACGATCCCCCAGTGAATCTGATAGACCAATTCCTCGCCAACCGGAAAGCCCAACGTCCGAATTTGATCGGCAACATCATCCGCTCGCGCTACGGGAACCAAGACCAGCAGCCCGACAGAGACGAGCAAACAGCATATGCGTCGAAGTGTATCAGAAAGCCGTTCATGCACCATCATTCGATCACCTTTAAAGCACTGGTCTCGGTAAAAAACAGAAACGCATCATAACGTTGTCCAAAACGTGTCGGCACATAATTGCCGGGGAACTCTCGTTCGGGGTGATAAATCACACCGATCGCACGATGCCCGACCATTTGTAGCAACACCGGATCGGCACTGGCATCATCCAGAAGAAACATGACTTGCGGCATCGACAATACGCGCATCGCCGCCTCCAGGGAACCCGACCCACCGGAAGGAATCTGCATGATTTCGCGTTCCGTTCCCCACTCGCGCCCTGCCACAACGGCCCCACGATCCGTCCCGAAACCAACTGCCAATACCTGATCCCGCCCCAATACCTCTCTGGCCGCCTGACCGATATTGCGACTACCATCGCCCGACATGCGCGTGGCACGCGCATCTCCGATATGCGTATTGTGCGCCCAGACAATACCTTGCGCACCCTCGCCGTAATGCAGCAACAGAGTCTCGGCCGTCTGGTAAAAATGATCCGCCCGGGCATTCCAACCATGTATCCGTCGATCTACATTTGCCCGGTAATGACGTTCTGCATTAACGATCACCCGCGCACTATGCAGGATATTTAGCGTACGATGCGGATCCATCGGACCCAATTGCGGGAGCCGCTCCTGAAGAAAAACCAAACCTGATGCCGCCCCTGCCTCGAAGGACGCGCCACCATGCAAAAGGTGCATGGCATAGGCCCGACCGTCTCCAGCAAACGCACGAAATGGTTCGTACAGCCGAGTGACCTCCGCAGCCAGATCGGCATCGACACGCCGTAACTTTACCAGCAACTTCTCAAGCACAGTCTCGTCACCATAAACATCGATCCCGTAAACGCCGGCACGCTGATCTGGTTCCTGCTGTACATTCCACGCTCGCAACCACTCCACAAAAGCCAGAAACTCCTCGTTTGCCCACATCCACTGCGGCCAGCGATCAAAAGAGGCCATGATCGCGCGGGCATCTGGTTCTGCACCAGGCAATCCTTTTACATACCGATTCAGCCGATAAATGGCAGCCCAATCGCCTTCAACCGCAACAAATCGAAACCCCTGCTCCGCGATGAGACGCTGCGAGATCTTTGCCCGCCAACGGTAGAACTCGGATGTGCCATGCGTCGACTCTCCCAGCAGTACAAGCTGGCGCGACGCCGCACGTTCCACCAAAGGATCCAATCCGGCTGCATCGACCAAAGGGAATGCCCGTGCACGCAGGGCATCTACAAGCGAACCGGCCTGTCCACCCACAACCGGCAACGCCACCACAATCGATACGCACAAGATCAATATCTGTTTCATAATCAGCCTCCTGTCTGCTGCGTCGCAAAACAAAACCTTAGCCGAAAACCGTCTTGGCCGTGCCACGCATCCCCTCACGGACACGACTGATTTTACGGCTGCGCCCCGTCTGGGGATCGACATCAACCACAACACCATGCAGTACCGCATCCCCCTTTGCCATGTCAAACTTGGCCGGCATACCACGCAGAAAGGTTTGCATCACAGGAGCAAGCTCGCGACCAATCGCAGAATCCGTTACCCCCGTCATCCCCAGATCGGTTATATAGGCGGTTCCGCCCGGTAAAATAACCTCATCCGCAGTCTGCACGTGCGTGTGCGTTCCGGCAACCGCACTAACACGACCATCAAGATAACGCCCGAATACAATCTTCTCGGATGTCGCCTCGGCATGAAAATCCACCAACTTGATCTTTCCCATGCCTCCTTGTGCCAGCAAGCTATCCGCCATGCGGAACGGACAATCATTCGGCTTCATAAAAACCCTGCCAATGAACTGCAGTACCGTCACCGGGCCAAAAGCTGTATCAACCGTCACATGACCACGCCCTGGACAACCAGGCGCAAAGTTCGCCGGACGAATAATCCGCGTTTCCCGCTCTATGCCAGAAACCATTTCCTTCTGATCCCAAATATGATCACCCATTGTGATCACATCCACACCACCAGAAAACAACTCCTCCGCCAATTTCATGGTAATACCACGCCCGGCAGCCGCATTCTCCGCGTTTACAACCGTAAAATCGACCCCTTGCTCGCGACGCAAGCGTGCAATTGCCTGCGCGAGCACGAGGCGCCCGGGTGATCCCGTTACATCGCCAACCATTAATATCTTCATACACACCTCACATCAACGCGCATAGTCAATACAGCGACGTTCCCGGATCACCGTCACACGAATCTGGCCGGGATACTTCAGATCAGCCTCAATCTTGCGCGCAATATCACGCGCCAGTACCATGGCCGCCTCATCCGTCACCGCGTCGGGCTCTACCATCACGCGAACTTCACGTCCGGCCTGGATGGCAAAGCATTTCTCAACCCCGCCAAATCCAGATGCAATTGCCTCCAACTTCTCCAGTCGCTTGATATACAATCCCGTCGTTTCCGACCGGGCACCGACACGCGAACTACTCATCGCATCCGCTGCACAGCATAACACGGCATACACCGACTGGGCCTCGATATCCTCATGGTGCGCAGCAACCGCATTCACGACTTCCGGCGACTCGCCACACCGCCGCAAGAGATCGGCACCGATCAGCGCGTGCCCACCCTCAACTTCGTGATCCAACGCCTTGCCAATATCATGAAACATGCCAACGCGCTTGGCAATCTGCACATCCAGCCCCAATTCACCTGCCAACAAGCCCATCAGCTGTGCAACCTCGATCGAATGACGCAACACATTCTGGGAATAGCTCGTACGGAACATCAGACGCCCGAGAGTCTTGACGACTTCCGGCTCCACATTACCAATGCCAATTTCGAACAATGCATCCTCACCGGCACTACGTATGTTTTCCATCACTTCGGCATTGGTCTTCTCGACAAGCTCTTCGATCCGCGTCGGATGAATGCGCCCATCAGCAATCAATTGCTCCAGTGCCTGACGCGCAACCTCACGCCGAACCGGATCAAAACCGCTGATCACCACAGCCTCGGGCGTATCATCAATCAGAATACTAACCCCTGTCTCGGCTTCCAGTGAACGAATGTTGCGCCCATCACGCCCGATGATGCGCCCCTTCATTTCATCACTCGGCAACGCCACCGTTGTCGTCACAATCTCACTACTGTGCGATGCCGAGTAGCGCTGGATCGCAAGGGCGATAATCTTCTTCGCCTCCCGTTCGGATGTCTCGCGAGACTGCTCCTGCATCCGACGTATGCGATTGCCACTCTCCACCTTCAACTCATGATCTAATTGCGTCAGTTGCAACTGCAGCACCTCATCCTTTGTCATCCCCGAAACACGCTGCAAAACCAGATCCACCTCTTCCCGCTTCTTCGCGGCCGCCTGTAACTTCGCCTCCAGTTGTGCCTCTTTTGCCGACTGATTCGCAAGTTTCTCCTCCAATACTTGCTCCTTGCGGTCGAGCATCGCCACCTTGCGATCCAGATTCGCCTCTCGCACGCCGATGCGCTCTTCCAGTTGCGCCAACTCCTTGCGACGCGATTCCGTCGATTTCTCAAAATCATCGCGCGCCTTCAGCACATCCGCTTTCGCACTGATCCTGGCTTCCTTCAATAGCGTATCGGCCTCTCGTTTGGCATCCTCCAGCAAACGCTTGGCCTGCGTCTCCATCGTGGATGCACTCAAACCGGCAAGCTTTTCGCGCACCAGATAGCCCGCCCCAAAGGCAATCACGGACACCAGCAGCCCTATTAGCACCATCAGTATTTGCATCATGTATTTTCTCCTTGTTTTCGTATTGTCATCATTTCTCGTTCTGTCACCACAAAATCCACCGGCTCATCATGATCCCCATAAGGCAGGCTATCAACCACTTGAAAGGCAAACACCACCCCGATCGCCGTAACACAGCTACCCGCCACACCCCGCACCTCACGCAACATCCGGTCAAAATATCCGCCGCCATATCCAACGCGCATACCGGAGGACGCAAATGCCAGCCCAGGCACGATGATGCACACCTTGCCAGCAGGAACAGCAAACGAATCGCCCTCCGGCTCTTGTATATTCCAACGCCCCGCACGCAGCGGCACGTCTGCGCACCATTCCCGGAAGCGGTAGTAGCGCGCCGCCTCATCATACGCCGGCAGATAGATCTTGCATCCCCTCTGCAATGCCAGCGGCACGAGTGCCCCAACCTGAACCTCTTCATGCATCGGCACAAAACTGCAAAAAGCATCCGCTGTGGTAAACGATGCGGACGCTGCAATCCGCTCAACAATCGTCGCACTGGCTGCTGCTCGCAGATCAGCACTCATCCGCGCACGCTTATCAACGATACGCATCCGCACGTCCGCCTTGGCCATCTGTAGTGCATCAGTCATACCGTTTCCCCTTGCCCCGCAAAAGTGCCATCCGCTTTGCGAGCGTAGCTTCGTAGCCCTGGTCCGTCATTTCATAGTACACTGCCGTCGTCGGAACATATTCCTGCTCGACATAATGCCCCTGATAATCGTGCGGATAGCGGTAAGCCTCGCTGACCGGCCCCCCCTCGGCGGGTTTTACATGCACATTTTTCAAATGCTCAGGCACCGGCAGCGAACGCCCATTCTCGATATCGCCCCAGGCTGCCCCAATCGCACGGTACGAAGCATTGCTCTTTGGTGCCGTCGCCAGATAGGTAACCACATGCGCCAGATTGATTCGTACCTCCGGCATTCCCACCGTTTCAGCTGCATGCATGGCAGCAGAAGCCATGAGCAAACCACGCGGATCGGCATTACCAACATCTTCCGATGCAAATATGACCAACCGCCGCGCGATAAATCGCGGATCCTCACCAGCATACAACATCTTCGCCAGCCAATAAACCGCCGCATCTGGATCCGAACCCCGCATACTCTTGATCAGGGCCGATATCGTATCATAGTGCCCATCCTCATCACGATCGTACAAAATCGTTTTCTGCTGTACCGATTCAACCGCTACATCAATCGTCAGATGAATCAAACCATCTGCCGCCGGACTCGTCGTCAAAACTGCTAACTCCAGCGCATTGAGCGCTCGGCGCGCATCGCCCTCGCAGCAACGTGCAATATGTGCCAATGCTTCATCTGCTGCAGCCGTAGGAAAAAGTCCCAATCCCCTTTCTGAATCAGATAATGCCCTACGCATGAGCGCAATGACGGCATCCTCATCCAGACAGTGCAGCGCAAATACCAGCGAGCGCGATGTAAGCGGTGTATTGACGAAAAATATTGGATTGTGGGTCGTCGCGCCAATCAGCGTGACCGCGCCCTCTTCGACATACGGCAACAAGACATCCTGCTGCGATTTATTGAAGCGATGAATCTCATCCACAAATAAAATGGTACCACGACCACGCTCTGCCTGACGATGCCGCGCGGCCTGCATCAAATCGCGAACAGTCGCAACATTGGCGACCACACCACTGGCCCGTACAAAGGCCCGGCACGTCGTTGCCGCGATCACTTCGGCCAGCGAAGTCTTGCCGCATCCGGGCGGACCATAAAAAATCATGCTGCCGAGTCGATCGGCCTGAATGGCGCGCCGCAACAGACAACCGGCACCGAGAATGTGATCCTGACCGGCAATCTCATCGAGGGTTTGCGGGCGCATGCGGGCAGCAAGCGGTGCGTGCCGCGCCGCATCTTCCGCGCTGGCCGCCACAAATAAGTCACCCGTTCCAGACATAAAAATACCCCACCTTGCCGTTTCAGACGATGTCTCTGAACCTCGAAAAACGAGGTGGGCACCTCACAGCAGTATGGCCGGGCTCCGTCGCCAGGACGGCTTGCCTTTCATACCGTGCTTCGGCTCCCTGAAGCCAATTATTGGGTCAGAGAACTTGGTCTGTGCACGCACAAAGTAGGGTACTAAATTGTTCTTACGCTTTTACTTTCAATATACTCCATTGCAATTGCTGGTATGCCTGACCGGGCTCCTTTGGACAGGTAAGCAGACACCCCTCTCCCCCCAGCACGTATCCTGCCCGGGACCAAGAAGTCATCATTTCTAGCTTGCATGTATTCATTATCGTAATATCGCGTTTTCTATCCCACTCTATCGCACAGGACCACGCATTACCCGCTCCACTGGCTTATTCCCGAAACTGTACCCCAGCTTCCCGGCGCAATGCATTCTTGACCCCATCATGCAACCGGTTGACCTCTTCATCGGTGAGCGTCTTGGTTGCCGATTGGTATGTCAGAGAGTATCCCATACTCTTTTTTCCTTGTTCTAACTCTTCGCCACGGAAGATATCAAACAAGGCAACCCCTGTCAACTCAGCCGGGGCATGATTCTGGATAATATCGACCAGCATCGCATGCGTTACCGACTCGTCCACACAAGCCGCAAAATCACGACTGACAGATGGATACGACGGGATCGGCGCAAAAGAAACGGCCGCCGACGACTCTACCAACACCTTCGATAAGGAAATTTCTGCAACGGCAACCGGCAACGAAAGCCGGCGCGACCGGCATACGTCCTTGCGAACCAATCCGATAAACCCAATATCCTTGGCCCCCAAAAATACACGGCACGCCTTCCCCTCTTCACAATAAGCATGATCGACAGCTGTGAATACGAGATTGGCAACATGCAAATCACACGCCAGTTGCTCCAAAATTCCCTTGAGCGTGAAATAGACCTCATCCTGGGTAACCGGGCTGCGATCCTGACGTCCCGGAACCGCAAGCCGCCCAGCTATAGCCATGCCAAGGCGCATCTCTTCCATCGGCGGCGCATCAGGTGCTGCACGCCAGTATACCGCACCTGTTTCGAACAGGGCCGCCGACTCAATCTGCCGTGACTTGTTGCGCGCCAGACTTTCAACCAGTTGCGGAATCAAACTGTTACGCATGACCCCCTGATCCGCACTCACTGGATTCGGCAATACCAACCGCAAAGCAGCATCCTGTCCATTCCAGGCATCCAGCAAGGATGCGGGCAAAAAACTGTAGTGCATCGCCTCGGAAAGGCCCGCCCCCGCCAGCAATTCCCGACACCGGAAAACCGCCCGCGAACCAGCATCGTCACTTTCCGCAACAATCCGCACCACAGGCAACCGCTCGGGCACAGCATCAATACCATGCATACGCGCAATTTCCTCAATCAGATCCGCCTCGCACGTCACATCACGCCGAAACGATGGTATTTGTACATTCCAGATACCAACAGCATCACGAGTCACCCCAAAGCGCAACGATTCCAGAATGTTCTCCACCTCGGCATCGGGAACCGTGATGCCCAGAACCTTTCGTAGTTTTTCGGCGTGCAAACGCAAAACCGGTGCCTCGTGCGACCGCGGATACACATCCACGAGGCCCGCGACCGGCACCCCGCCCCCCCAGGCCTGCATCAAGTGCATGGCACGGCAGCCGGCTAACGCCGAAGCCGTATCGTCAACGCCGCGCTCAAACCGGTGCGAAGACTCCGAAGCAAGACCTAACCGCACGGAAGCAGCCCGCACAACACGCGCATCAAATCCAGCACTCTCGATCAAAACATCGTGCGTGTCTGGTCGAATTTCGCTGCCTGCTCCACCCATGACGCCAGCCACAGCAACCGGGCCCCCTGCATCCGCAATCACCAGCATATCCGGATCCAGTTTGCGCGTAACTTCATCCAGTGTCTCAATCGTCTCCCCCGCACGCGCCCGACGCACAACGATCTCCCCCCCCTTGACAAAACGAAAATCAAATGCATGCAAAGGCTGGCCGTATTCCAACATCACGTAATTCGTGGCATCCACAATGTTATTGATCGGACGGATGCCACATAACTGCAAACGACGCTGTACCCATGCCGGCGACGGCATGATCGTAACGCCTTGCAGCAAATGTGCGGTGTAGCGGGGACAGGCATCGGCATCCTCGATGCGCACCTTAACGAGATCGGCAATCCTGCCACTGGTTCCCGCAACAGCCCCTTCCGGTTCGTGCATATCCAACCCGTACAAGGCCGCCAACTCCCGTGCAATGCCGCGAATACTCAAACAATCGGGCCGATTCCATGTGATTTCAAGTGCCAGCACCGTCTCGGGGGGATAATGCTTGGTCAAGGGTTCTCCCGCAACTGCGGTTGCCGGCAATAAAAAAATACCATCGTGTGCATCCGAAAAGCCCAACTCATCCTCAGCGCAGAGCATGCCCTCCGAGACTTCACCACGAACCTTCGCCACTTTCAGTTTCATGCCATTCGGCAAAACCGTACCAGCCGGCGCAAACGCCGCCAGATCCCCCTTTGCAAAATTTGTTGCACCGCAAACCACCTGCTTCGCGCCTGCCCCAGCGTCAACACGACAAAGCCGCAAGCGATCGGCATTCGGATGCTGCTGCCAGTCCAGCACTTTGCCAACCACAACGCCATCAAGCCCTTCACCTACCCGCGTGACCCCCTCAACCTCAATTCCGGAAAACGTAAGTTTACCGACAAGATCCTCGACATCGTCCGGCAGGGACACAAATTCTTTTAGCCAACTCAGCGGTACTTTCATCAAACCCCTCTACAGATGCTGTTTCTTTGCCTCAGTCCTAACGCCCCTAGTATGTAATCCGATCGCACTAAAATGTCACTACAAACCAACAAAGCACGCTAATTTTTCTAGCTAAACAGCATGACTTATGTAATGTCTAAACGCGTCAAACGGAACAGAATAAAGTGCTTCTACAAACTGACCTTCAAAAAATGACCGACATGACAAAACGATACCTGACCATTTTGTTCGTCTTGATTGCAAGCAGCGCATACACGCATTCGGATGATTCCGTGCGGCCATTTACGTTGCCGGATGCGATCCGGCATGGACTTACCAATAGCCCGTCCGCAGAAAATGCAGCCTTGGAACTGGATATTGCCGAAACGCTAATCGGCCAAGCCAAATCGCTGGGGCTTCCCCAACTCTCCCTTGGGGCAAATTATACCCGCTTGGATGAAGTAACGGAGATCGATCTGGGTGAAGGGGCCTTCGAACTGGGCTCGCTCGATAACTATGAAGTCTCGGCTGGCGTTTCCCAACTGCTCTACTCCGGCGGCCAACTGGGCGCAGCATGGCGCGCGGCCAAACTTTCACGGGAGTATGCTGCCATTCGCAAAACCGCTTTTGAATCAAGCTTGGTATTCAACATTACCAGAGAATTCCATGCGGCCGTCCTGGCCCGCGAAGCCCTGCTCGTGGAAGAAGCCTCGCTACAAATGCTCCAAGACTTCGAGCAACAGATCCGCGAGCGCGAACGCAGTGGTTCCGCTTCTGAATTCGATGCCCTGTCTGCGCAGGTGCGGGTAGCTAATGCGAAACCGGCCTGGATTGCGGCGCGCAACCAATTGGCTCTCGCCCGTTCGGCACTGGCCACACGCATCAACTTCAAAGGGGACGTCAACATCCAAGGCGATTTCGATTTCGAGGACATTTCATGGGAGCTAGCAGATTTACAACAGATCGCGCGGCAAAACCGTCAGGAACTGATGGCGGCACGCCTGCTTGCCGACCTGTCAAAAGAAGCCATTGCCAGTGCCAGATCGCAAGCACGTCCGGAAATTCGCTTGTTTGCCAATTCCATCGGTGGAAACGCCAACCAGTTTGCGTTTTCCGATGAGTGGGAATGGCGCTGGAATGCGGGCGTTACCGCGCGCTGGAACCTGTGGGATGGCGACCTCACACGACAGACCGTCCGGCAACGCAAAATCGAATACCGCCAGCAGCAGAATACCACCACCGACCTCGAAGCTGCCGTCATGCTCGAAGTACAGCAAGCCTGGTTGGCGCTGGTTCAAGCACGCGAAGCGCGCGCCGCAAGTGCGGAAAGCGTCAATCTGGCAGAGCGCGCTCTGGCCATTGCCAAAGTCCGCTACGACGCTGGACTCTCAACCTATCTCGAACTCACGGATGCCAACGTAGCCTTGCGCACAGCGGAACTTACGCGCCTGAAGGCGCGCCACGATCATGCCGTCGCGCTTGCACAACTGTATTATGCCACCGGCATCCCCTCCCCGCATCGGCCCGCCGATTTCACGCCTGATCATAACCCGAATCACCAAACCGAGGCTCTCCATGAAACGGAATAACCCAACCGCTACCATCACACTCTGGTCCGCCGTTACCATCAGCATCCTTTTGATTGCGTTGCTCGCGATTCTGCCCGCTCGCAAACCTGTCGACATCGACGACACGGCCGCTCCGGATCTGGTCCGCGTAACGACCGTGCAACCGCGCAATCTCATTCAAACGATCGAGCTCCCCGGACGCGTGCTGCCAAACCGCAGTTTGATGCTGGCCGCCGAGATCGCCGGCGTCATTACCGCCATACTTGTCGACAAGGGCGACAGCGTGAAACAAGGCGATGTGCTGGCACGCATTGACCACCGCAACTGGGAAGCACAATTGCGCCAGGCCGCAATCGCGGCGCGCGATGCCACCCGCGACCTGGAGCGCTGGCAGCGCATGCAGACCGAGGGCGCCGTTTCCCAAAGCGATTTCGAGGCCGTACAGCGTCGCCAGCAGTTGGCTGCGATCACACACGAACTGGCACAAATCCAGGTCGACAAAAGCTACTTGCGTGCCCCAACGAATGGCATTATCGACGACCAACTACTCGAAGCTGGCGCATTTATCAATGAGGGCCAAGCCCTCTTCCGTTTTATCGAGCGCGATCCGATGAAAGTGGTTTTCCATATACCGGAACGCGACGTTGCCCTGATCCGTCCCGAACAAAGGCTCGCGGTTCGCGCCACCGCATTGGAGCAGCCCGCACCCTTTTACGGAAAGCTGTCACACCTTGGCAATGAAACCACGCCGCCAGCCTTCAGCTACCCCGCCGAACTCACCATTGAAAGCGCACCCGCATACGTGCGACCGGGCATGATCGTCAATGTCGAAATCGAACGCGCCATACTGGAAAATGCCATTGCGGTGCCGTTGCCTGCTGTCATCCCTAGACGGGGCGAACATGTTGTCTTTGTCTACCGTGACGGCATCGCCGAACGCACCGTCGTCTGGATCAATACCATGCTAAATGGCGAAGTGGTCATCAAATCCGGACTCGAGCCCGGCGATAGGGTAATCGTTAACGGGCACCGCACGCTTCAGGATGGTGCCCGTGTCGAAATCGAGATGGATCAGGAGTAACCACGATGCTCATCTCCAACTATTCTATCAAATTCCGTATTGCCGTGCTGGTATTCATTGCCGTGTTTATCATTACCGGCATCACCAGCTACCTGACCATTCCTCGCGAGGGCAGCCCGGATATCACCATCCCCTATGTCTTTGTAAATGCGATCTACGACGGCACCGCCCCCGAAGATCTCGAAAAGCTCGTCACAGTTCCGCTCGAACGCCAACTGCAGGATCTCGAAAATGTCAAAGAGATGCGCTCCGTAACATCCGATAGCGTCAGCTTCATCGCTATCGAGTTTCTGGCCGGCCAGGATATCGACAATGCCCTGCAGCGCACCAAGGACAAGGTCGATCTTGCCAGCCCGGACCTGCCTCCCGATCTGAATGCACCCGTCGTTCAAGCCATTAACATCAGCTCCGATATTCCCATTCTTACGCTGGCTCTTTCCGGCGACACCAGCCTGGATCGCCTCAAACATCTGGCTGAGGATTTAAAAGAGGAAATCGAGCTGGTCAATGGCGTTCGCACCGCCGAAGTCAGTGGCGCGCGTGAGCGCGAGGTACGCGTTGAAATGGAACCGCAGCGACTCGCCGCCTATGGCATTCCCCTGGCGGCCATTCTGCAAACAATTGCCGCCGAAAACCGCACCATTTCGGCCGGCAACCTGGAAATCGGCAGTGATCGCGTGCAGGTACGCGTTCCGGGCGAATTCGTGATGGCCGCAGACATTGCCACGCTGGTGATAGCAGGCACGCCCGAACAACCCGTTTTCCTGCGCGACGTTGCCGATGTCTACGACACCTTCAAGGACATCGAAACCATTTCCCGGATCGACGGTAACCCGAGCATCTCGATCGGCGTCAAAAAACGCGCCGGGGAAAATTCCGTCCGCCTGATCAATAACGTGCGCGAAGCCATCGAACGCGTCCCGATGCCGCCTGGCATCACGCTGACAACCGTGATGGACGAGAGCGATTATGTCGACATGATCATCAAGGAACTCGAGAACAATGTTGCCACAGGTTTCATTCTCGTGGTCATCGTACTCATGATCTTCATGGGGTTCCGCAATGCCTTCTTTGTCGCCGTAGCGATACCCTTCTCGATGATGATCGCCTTCACACTCATGTCGGCCGCAGGCACCTCCATGAATATGATCGTACTTTTCAGCCTCGTTTTATCCGTAGGCATGCTCGTCGATAATGCCATTGTGATGGTGGAGAACATCTACCGGCACCGCACCGAAGGAAAGTCCCGCATCGATGCCGCCCGCGAAGGCGCGGCCGAAGTCGCCTGGCCTGTCATTACATCTACCCTCACCACCTGTGCGGCCTTCTCGCCCCTGCTCTTCTGGCCCGGAATCATGGGACAATTCATGGGATTCCTGCCACGCACCCTCATTATCACCCTCTTCGCATCCCTGTTCGTCGCCATCGTCGTAAATCCGGCCGTCTGCTCCTTCCTGATCGGCGGCCGTAAACGACTGGAACACGAAAGACACAAAACCCACCCATTTACACAAGCCTACGAAAGCTTCCTGCGCGGTGCGCTGCACCATCGCATCCCAGTGCTGCTGCTGGGATTCCTCTTTCTTGCAATCTCCATCCAAATCTATGGACGCTACGGAAAAGGCGTCGAACTCTTTCCCGACACCTCCCCACGCAATGCCATCATCGAAGTTCGCTTTCCCCAAGGAACGGCCATTGAACACACCGATAGCGTGCTGCAGGGAATCGAAAGCCAATTACATACCTTTGCAGATATCAAATTCTTCCTCGCAACGGCAGGTCAGGGCGCAGGCGGCGGGTTTCTTGGCGGAGGCGCTGGTGGACACATCGGGAATATTCAAGTCGAATTCGTCGATTTCCAGGATCGGCAGGGCGATTCGCGCGCGCTGGTCGCGACACTGCGTGAACTGGCCGGACGCTACCCCGGCGCCGAAATCAAGGTCGACCGTCAGCAGGAAGGCCCCCCCACGGGCGCACCGGTTTCCATCGAAGTCAGCGGCGAGGACTTTGATGTGCTCTACGACCTCGCACAAACCATCATCGATACGATCGTAACCATTCCCGGACTCGTGGATTTGCAACACGACTACGAATCCGCCCTACCCGAATTGCAGTTCCAGATTGATCGTGTCCGGGCCGCCAAGGCAGGCTTCGATACTTCCTCCCTCGGAAACTACCTGCGCATGGCCCTCTATGGCCTGGAAGCCAGTAAACTGCGCGCTGAAGAAGAGGAGTTCGAGATCACACTGCGCTTTCCACCACAAGACCGTCAGTCATTGGACACCCTCGCCAGCATGCTCATACCACCTCCCCAAGGCGGACAAGCCGTTCCGCTCTCGGCCCTCGGCACGTTCAGGTATGTCGGCGGACGTGGTGCCATCAGCCGCAAAGACCAACGCCGCGTGATTACGATCAATGGCGATGCGGCCGGGGGACGCGGCGTCGATGTTATCCTTGAAGATGTTCAACGCCGCATGCAAAACGTGGCAATCCCATCCGGATACAGCGTCACCTATACCGGTGAAGATCAGGAAATGCGCGAATCCGGGGCCTTCCTCTCCCGTGCATTCGGGCTGGCACTCGGACTGATTCTGGTCATTCTTGTTCTACAATTTAACTCCGTCCTTATGCCCCTCATCATCGTGTTTTCCATTCTGCTTTCCCTCATCGGCGTCATGTGGGGACTCCTGATCTGCGGCATGCGCTTCGGCGTCATCATGACCGGTGTCGGCGTCATCAGCCTTGCCGGTATCGTGGTGAATAACTCCATCGTACTTATCGATTGCATCCAGCAACGCCGCACTGCGGGGATCGAGGTTTTTACGGCGATTATCACAGCCGGAAAGTTGCGCCTGCGGCCGGTACTACTGACGGCCACCACAACCATTCTAGGACTCGTACCCATGGCTGTGGGCTATAGCCTCGACTTCCAGTCCTGGCCACCAAAACTCATTGCCGGAGCCGAATCCAGCCAGTGGTGGGCACCCATGGCCGTCGCCGTCATTTTCGGCCTCGCCGTTGCCACCATTCTTACCCTCATCCTCGTCCCCGTCATGTACAGCGTGGTGCACACGCTCGTACAAGCCATCACCCGCAGCCTCCCCACCCGCGACCCCTGAACCCCTCGCCCAAGTTGTAACTTCATTTTTACATACAAGATGTTGTGGCTCCGCCAACGCGCTACCACAAGA
>JBLRXB010000018.1:0-20092 GCA_047920915.1 Kiritimatiellia bacterium | reverse complement strand
GACCGATCCGTTTGGCAAGATCGGCAAGCGCGCGGCAGTCGGCAATGTATAACGACATCAACCCGACATCCGCCAGCATCAGCAGGTGCTTGTCGCTGTCGAACGGGACATCGTCGTACATGGGCGAGTTGTCCAGTCCCGACTCCAGCGCACCGCCAAACCGCTCGTTCACGCCATGGGTTTCCCATACGTTGCCTGTTACTGGTTCATAAGGGGAAGTTCCCCAGCATAAGTAGCCATCGCAATCCCGGTTCCGAGGCCACCAGCGGTTCCATTTGAGGAGCGCCTCGAAAAGGGTCTCAGCCAGAACCGTTTCCTTGAACATGTCACACAGCGCCTGCACGGTGATCGCACCCACAGGCGGCTGGGAACGATCGCGCGTCTTCATGCCACTGGGATGCGCCATATTGGGAATAAACCCATCTTCTGTCGCTTCCTCGGTAATCGCCATGGCATTCGCATACGCCAGTTCCTTGTTTTCCACGCCTGCCATCCAGCCCGCAAAATAGGTATCCCAGTCGAACAATGTCCAACCACCGGATGCACAACTCCAGACACGGGACACAGGAGAAATCACACGGTCCTTGAACGGATCGTAAATCGTATCCCACGCCAGGCAGATCTGCATGGCATTGTAGACTTCGCTGAGTTGCTGCCGGCTGCCGAGAACTTCTTTACGGTTACGTTCCACAACACTTGCCGTTTCTGCTAACCGCGCCGCATTCGAACAGATGCTGACGGGGCCATCCAAGTCAACAAGTAGGTACGGGGTATCAAGTTCGGTAACGGGTTCATCGTTACGCATGCTGCCGGTTGCCGTCACGGCCACGGATCGCTCTTCATTTTCAATGAACAGCGTAGTACCATCGCGACGCACAGTCCCTGGACGGTTCCACAGGATGGATCCACTAATCGTCAATGCCGGGGACTGGATCATCTCGCGCAGCGGCGTAACAACCGCAAACCAGTCGTCACCATCGACCGCCGTCTCTATCTTGACCTTGGCCCCTGGCCACTCCTTTTCCTTGACCCTTATGCCTCCCCACTCCAATTCAAGCGATGTATAGGTGCCGTCATAGGATCGAGGCCCGGGCACGACAATCTCGTCACGTTTGCCTTTCCTGCCAATCAGCGCTTCGCGCAGACAACAGCCCGAACTATAGACCTTGATTCCCAACGAGATGGCAAAGCCGTCCGGCAGATAAACATGCGAAAGAACGCTCCGCACATTCCAGGTGTTCCATCCTTTTTGCAGCATCAGAAACTCCGCTTCCTTTACTCGACTATCGGCGTTTTGCCTTCGAGCCAGGCAATCATATTGAGTACCAGATAATTCCAGTTCTGGAAGCCACGGTTCAGAATGGGTTCGCCGTTTTCGGGCTGATAGTATTCGTGCATCGCACCGAACCGTTCAATATCGCGCCCGAACAAGCAGATCGTTTTCTCGGCCAGATCACGCGCATCATCCGCAAAGCCGTATCGCACCAGCCCCCGGAAGGTAAGATAGTTCGAGACACCCCAGATCGGCCCCAGCCAGGACGACGGTCCCCCGGACGCACGCACATTATACATTTTCTCCATCCGCGAAAGGGTCCGTATGCCAGCAGGCGCATTGAAGGTCTTTTTGTTCCGGTAATGCTCCGCCACAACGCGCTCGGCCTGCTCCTTGGTGGCGATGCCCGCCCACAAGGCCAGAAACCCGGACCAGACTCCAATCCGCATGATCAAACAAGGCCAGTCGCGCTTTTGCCCCCCATGCCGGTAGGGACGCGCCGCGTTGTCGACAAAATTGAAATCAACACTGTAAAAGAAGCCATCCCGTTCATCCCAGCAATGTGCCTGAATAGCCGCCTTCAGGTCATCGGCATCTTTCTGATACTGGGCTCCGACTTCATGCAGATTCAACCGGTTGCAGAGGTAGGCCAATGCTTCCAGCTCCTTGAACATGAGGCAATTCAGATAAATCGATCCACTCGACCGATGCGGACGCTCAAATGTGCAGGGATCATTATCAACGCCAATGGCGCTGTCATCCTGCCAGAAGTATAGACCGCAACTATGGCGATGATGATTCCGATAGCAGTTTACGAATTTCTGCAGGCCATACAGCCCTTCATTCTCGCGCAACCATTCCGCATCCCCGCCATCCTGCTGGACGAGAAACGCAGCATGCTGCGCCAGGCAGGGCTTGTGCATATTTTGTTCCCGGAAATTGGGCGGCGGATTCCTGTCGCTGTTCCTGCGAATCGAAATCGGAATCCAGCCATGCAACGGAACATTCGCAAGTGCATTCTGGATGCAACCCCGCTCGTACGGCTGGGCCTGCGCACGATCCTCGTCCGTACCCTGCTCCTGCAGAATCTGCCGCAAAGCAACATTGCTCAACCACGAATCCCAGTCCCACAGCACGTCAGCATACTGATCGCTGCCCGGTGTCAGAAAGGGATAAGGCAGCGCCCCGCCAGCCTCACGAAACATGCCCTTGTAATGGGCCGCCAGATTCTCGCGAATCAAAGCACTGTATTTTTTACGATCGGTGTCCATCATCTGTTCTCAGTTCTGTGGGTACGTGTTTGCGGTTTAGAGCGTTGGTTACTACGGTTCAATGGCCGGAGGTACGCTCCTAATAGTATATTGGATCGTTTTATGCCGCAAACATAGCCAATGATTGCCTGCAACACAAGCCATACAATACGTCAGGGCAAACCCATCTAAATATTCGTGTTTGATCCTCTTTTTGCATGCTTCTTGCTTATGAATGGGTTTTTCGCGTCGCCTGGATAACCATATCGGCGGGACGGGCGCGCGAAGCGAATTCACCGCTTTTGGGGAGAGCGAAGCAACGGGGCGGATTACCCAGCGCAATCGATTCATCCACCGGGATAAACCCGGTGGGCGGTGAAGTAACAACCGAGTAGGGGCACTTGGCCGCCAACGTGCCCTAACTAACCAGTTTTACGTAGATGTAATACGGGGCGATCGTTCCGGGGTTACAGGTGTGAAAAGACGGATAGACATGCGCCGGACCTTCTGGCAGCTCGACTTCGAATCGTACGAAAGTCGCCGTTGGGTCCACCTCTGCGTGCAGCGTCTGGTCTCCGATAATCAGTCGTGCCCAGCGGATATCGATCGACTTGCCGCCGGTGTATAGATCCCTGAATGACTCCTGCACACAATCCCAGCGGATCGGCACATCGTCCCCCTCGATCCCCTCACCCAGAGCATGCCCTGTCTCGCGCGGCCAGCGCCGCAGTTCGAATTGATAGCGGCCCGCACGCAGCACATCAATCTCCCAATACCCGGAAACAACCAGTCCGCGACGTACATCCTTCTGATTCCAGGCTGTCAGTGTCGACTCATTGCGAATATCATGCGTCGTGAGCATAACTTCGGCGTCATCCGCGCCAATATGGAACGGGATATCCCGATCGGCCTGTTCAGACACCAGATCCCACCACGCTTCATAACCTTCGCGCAATGCAGTCACCACATCCGGATGCTTTGCCGCAATGTCATCCCGTTGTCCGGGATCACGCGACATATCATACAATTCCCGACCGTTAATGAGACGCCAGCGGTTCTGCATCACGCAGCTCTTCTGCCACTTCACCGGTCGAGCCACGCGCTGCGTGTCTGTCACCAATATGCGTTCCTCCCAATGACCGCCATTCTCCCCGTCGATCAGCGGCTTGAGACTCTGCCCATGAAACGTGCGCGCCGCCGGCACATCAACACCACAAAGATCCAATAAGGTCGGCATGAAATCGATGTAGGATGTAAGCGTACTGACATCCCCCCCCGCAGGCCGATCTTGCCGCGGATCGAACAAAAAGAACGGCACCCGATGCCCGCCTTCATACTCCCATACCTTCGTCCCGCGCATCCCCGCATTGAAGTTGCAAGGTCCCTCTTCCACAAATCCCCGCGCATCACATGTCACGCCGCCGCCCGATCCATTGTCAGACATAAAGATAACGATGGTGTTGTCGGCCAGGCCGAGCTCGTCCAGCCTGGCTCGCAAACGCCCGACGTTTTCATCGACATTCGTCACCGTTCCGTAGAAGCGTGCCCGCTGATCGGAGGGGGCGACATCCTTGTAGATTGCCTTGTACTTGTCCTCGATGTTCCAAGGACTATGCGGCGTATTCGAGGCAATGTAGCAGAAGAAGGGTTCATCCTTGTGGCGTTCGATAAATTTCATACCTTCCGAGAAGAAGACATCGGCACAAAAGCCCTCGAATTGTACGGGTTCGCCATTCACCGAATAGGTGTCGTCATAGTAATCATTGCCCCAATGGTCAGCCGTATTGCCAATGCCCCCACCCCAGTGGGCAACCGAATACTCGAAGCCGCGTTCATGCGGACGAAATGGCGTTGCATCCCCCAGATGCCACTTGCCGAAATGGCCCGTGCGATAGCCCGCCTCCTTGAACGCATCGGCCAGCGTCCACTCATCGGCACGCAACAGCGAGCGTCCGCCAATCGTATGCCAAACCCCCGTACTATTACAGTTGTGCCCGGTCAGCAGCCCGGCCCGCGTCGGCGCACAAGTCGTTCCAGTATGAAAATTCGTAAAGCGCACGGATTGCCCGTGCATACGATCAAGATGCGGCGTTTGAATGTACGCATTCCCATGCGCACCAATCTCGCCATACCCCTGATCATCCGTCAAAACAAAAACAATATTCGGTCTTTTTTGCATTTTTTCTCTTTCGATCCTGGTACTATCCAACCATAACGGCCGTGTCTGCGTTGTCATACGCCGCCACGATGTAAGGATGATTCGCATCATAGACAGCCAGCGGAACCGGATTTTCAACACGACCTACCGGACGCCTCCCCTGTCCCTCTACCCCTGTGAGCGCATCCCCCAAATCAGCCCGCGCGGCGTCTGCTACCGCTTGCAATTCAGCCACCACCTCCGGATGCGCATCATATACATTTTGCGTCTCTCCTACATCACGTTCAAGATCGTACAACTCCTGAACGGCATCGGGTTGCCGCACAAACATTTTGCCTGCGGCAAAATGCAACTTCCACTTACCCTTGCGCACCGCATGCAGGCGATCCAACATATAGTAATAGAAAACGTCATGCGGCGAGCAAGCCCCCTCCTGTCCAAAGAGCACCGGAGAAATATCCTTGCCATCAATCATGCGATCCTGCGGCTCCGTGCCACCCGTCATGCGCGCCAGTGTCGGCAGAAAATCCATGGAGGTAATCGGTTCTTCACAAACACGCCCAGCGGGAACCTGCCCTGGCCAGCGGACAATGCAAGGCACGCGCTGCCCCCCCTCCCAAGTGGTTGCCTTGGTACCGCGCAAGGGATCATTGCTACCGCCCTCGCCACTCGCACGCGAGCCATTATCGCTCGTGAATATCACCATCGTATTGTCATCCAGCCCCTGCCGCTGCAATTCGTCAAATAACACCCCGGCCACCCAGTCAATACATTCCACCGCCCCGCCATAGCCACCATTGCGGGTCTGCCGCATGAAACGATCCGGCACAAATAGCGGCACATGCACATACATATGCGCCAGATACAGGAAAAACGGTGCTTCCTGTTCTGAGTGGGACGGAGCATTGTCGCGAATAAATCGCACACATTCTTCCGTGTAACGCTCGGTCAGCCCACGCTGGTCCGGCTGTTGCTGGATCACATCAGCGTCACGCAGGAGCGGCAAAGGAACCCGTTTAGGGCGATTTTCTTCTTTGCCCTGGATGCCCATGTCGTTGCTGTAGGGTATCCCGTAATAGGCATCAAAACCATGATGGGTCGGCAGGAACGGTTCCTGATCCCCGCAATGCCATTTGCCTACAATCTTGGTCTTGTACCCCTGCCCCTTGAGGATATCGGCAATCGTAATCTCGTCTGGATGCAATCCAATGCGATCACCCGGAAATAAAACACCGCTAAGACCCACACGCTGCGGATAGCAACCCGTCAGCATGGCCGCTCGCGAGGCCGAACAAACTGGCGACATCACATGATAATCCGTGAATAACGTGCCTTCTGCTGCCATCCGGTCCAGATACGGCGTCGCATTCACCTTGGAGCCATAACAACCAAGATCGCCATACCCCAGATCATCACAGTTAATCAAAATAACATTCGGTTTACGTATCTCCATATCGTTTCCTTTACTGCTCCCTTCCATGACAACCCGCGTCGAGACCAGCCCGCGCAACGCACGAGCCTGTTTACAATCCCACGCGGCTCATACCCCCGATATTTGTGTCAGAAGGGCATGCAGCGAACGCAATCTTGGTTACTCTTGTCTGCTAATCTTATACAGGACCAACGCCTGACTTTCCGGCAAGGGACCTTCCCGGGGCCGGTCGCGGTTCGTGCCAAGCGTCTCCCAGCGCAGAACGTAGCGACTGTTTTCATCCGGCGTCGAACCGCTGTCGCTTTGCCAGTTGACCTGCATGCCGGGGAAGGTCGAGATCACAGTCGAAAGGGCCGCGGGATATGGCTTCCGTTCAGGCGCAGTGCCCAGCGGTGCGAGGGTTTGTTCGTCGAAAACCAGCAGCCCCTGCCCCGCGAGCCAATGATGAACAGGAAGCGCCAGTTTCCCCTCGCCATGCTGCCGGGGCGCTTTCAGACCCAACGCCGTTCCGAATGTTGACGGACCACTCCCACCACCACGGAAAATATGACGTCCTTTCCAATCGGAAATCTGCTTGATTACCCACTGTCCATCCGTAGGCCGGGCAGCATAGGCCTGGGTGTCACCGCTCTCGTCATGCTTGAAATAGGTGACGACCACATTCCCTTTGCTGTCGAAACCCAAATGGTGGTTGGAATTGTGCAGACCACCTTTTACTGGGACTGGATCGACGACGGTACTCGTATCCGCCGGTGTGATCGGCAGCGTCAGTGGTACGCCCGCCGCCGTCTGCCAATGCAGCAAATCGCGGCTACGGGCATAGGACAGATCGTGATTGGTCGCAACATCCGGTGTGTCACGCCACATCCACAATAGGTGATACCACCCTTGGGGACCACGCATCGGCCCGCGCATGTAAGCATTACTCTTGCCATTCCCCGAGATCAGCGGCTGATCCAACAGTCGTCTCCAAGTCTGTGTGTCGGGATCATAGACGTTATAAACCTCCAGACCATTGCCGCTGCCACCGTGGCGGTAGTGGAAGATCAGATTTCCGTCAGGATCCTGCATGAATTTGGGATACGTGACGCGATTTTCCTGCTTCCCGACCATCGCCGGGATTTGTTGTAACGTGCTGGCGTCGCCCGGCTGGGTTGACCGGAAATAGACCAGGTTATCTACATGCATATTACCAGATAGATGCAGATACCCCCTTTTATCAAGGGCCATTGTGATATAGTTGTGCGAATCCCAGGTCTGTCGCGAAGGCAACACCGTTTTCGAAAACTCCGTTTCCCCGCGTTTGCGTTGGGCCACCGCCATGTTGCGGTCGGAATCATAATAGGCCACATACTGTCTGTCGCCATGGGTCAACAGAGCGTACCCCACACGTGTGCCCGGCCATATTGAATCGACCACGATCTTTTCCATCACATCCATATCCCGGGCCGATACGAACATCACAGACGCAATCATTGCCATGGCAGCAAACGCTATTCCCCATGTACGCTGCAACATTTCATCTCCTTTTTACGTCAAAGTACCGAAAATATAGATTCACTATAGCCAACGACAGAACTACCGACAACAGACAAATACAGATCATGCAATTGTCTTTGACAATCGGAGGCAGGTTTCTATTGTTTCCTCAATACCCGCTGCATGGTGCACATGGCAAGGCCAAGCAGGGTTTTATTGCAGATATGAGACCGCAACAACCACTTACCCAGGGAGTGCCGATATGAACCAGGATGATTGCACGATGCGGCGGGAGCTTGCTCTGGCCGAGACGTTGCAGCGGCTGCAAACGCACTACCCGGATTTTGGCTGTGCCAGTAAGGCCCCGGCCGACAAATGGGACTTCGGGACCGTCGTCGGCAATGGCACCCAAGGCGCGTTGGCATTTTGCCGGACCGGAGCTGAAGAGCTGGTGCTGAGCCATGAGGAATTGTTCCTGCCGCTGTACCCGTTTTACGGCTACTTGCCGGTGCGCCCCCATTTTGAAACGATTCGCAAGCTGGTGGTGGAAGGCCGCACGAACGAGGCGGAAGCATTCGTGCTCCAGATCAAGAAAGAGGCTGGCTTCCCCCGCTACAACACCACCAACCCCTTTGTCGGCGCGTGCGCACTGGATCTGGAAATGCCCGATGCAGGTGAAGCGCAGGCCTATCTGCGCACAATCGATTTCCAGACAGGCGAAGCCCTCGTCGCCTGGGAGGAGGCGGGCGGCAAGCTGTTTCACCGTCACTTTTTCGTCTCACGCGCGCACAATCTGATTGCCGTCCGCCTCACCAGCCCCAGCGGAGATCCATTGCATCTGCGTCTCGGATTGCGCGAAATCGCCTACGAGCCGCCAACCGATCCCAAGGACCACGATATCTACCAGAAAACGATTGACCACTGTGAGGATATCGTCACCGAACAATGGTTGACGCACCGCATGTGCTTCAAGCACCGCTGGGAAGGTCAGCCCGTGAATGGATGCGGTACGGTTGCCCGTGTTCTGCTCGAGGGGGGAACAGCCCACGTCGAAGGACCCCAATTGCTCATCCGGGATGCCAGGGAAGTCCTGCTGCTGATCCGCACAGTTCCCGATCGGCACGCGGCACCTCTCGATCTCGATGCCGTTGTCGAGGCGCTGAAACAAGTGCCCGCTTCGTATGATGCCCTGCTGGCAGACCACGCCCCTATTCATGGCGAGATCTTCGGACGCTGTTCCCTGCAATTATCCCCGCCCGAGGCGCAGCAGGTCAGCGGCGAGTCCTTGCTGGCGAGCTCAACGGTCGGCAATACGTCCCCTGCCCTGGTGGAAAAGGCTTTTGCCGCAGCACGCTACGGCATCATCAGCAGCACCGGAAGACTTCCGCCAGCACTCCAAGGCGTCTGGACCGGGACCTGGAAACCCTGCTGGTCTGGCGATTACACGCTTAACGGCAATGTGCAATCAATGGTGGCGGCCAGTCTCTGCGGCAACCACTACGAATGCCTCGAGTCGTTGATCGATTACCTGGACGCACGCATGGAGGACTTCCGCGACAATGCCCGCGAATTGCTCGGTTTCCGGGGGCCGTTGATCCCTTGGCGCTCCAGCACACACGGACGCACGCATTACCTGGCCTATAAGGATCGCCATCACAACTTCCCGGGCATCTACTGGTGTGCCGGAGCCGCCTGGTTCGCCCAATTCTACTACGACTATTATCTTTTCACGGGCGACGAGACGTTTCTCGAAAAACGTCTGAAACCGTTCCTGTTGGATACGGTCGCCTTCTTCGAGGACTTCCTGACGCTCGAACAGGATGGCACCTATGTGCTGGCGCCCGACTCCTCTCCCGAGAACACTTTGGCCGATGGCGGTTGGATGGCCCCCAACCCGACCATGACGATTGCCGCCATCAAGAAACTCCTGCGCACCGTGCTCCATCTCAAGGACCAACTCGGAGTCAACACCGCACAAGTAACCCAGTGGCGCGAGATGCTTGCAAAACTGCCACCCTACCAGATTGGCAGGAATGGTGCGCTGAAGGAATGGTGCTGGCCGGGCATCGAGAATAACGAGCATCATCGTCACGCCTCGCACCTGTATCCACTCTTCTTCGGCATGGACCCTGAAATTGCCGCCAGCACAGAGATCCAAGAGGCCTGCCGCGTCGCGATAGACAAGCGCATGGCCTTCCGGCGTCCTGAAAATGGTGGATTCATGGCATTCGGATTCACCCAAATGGGGATGGCTGCCGCCTATCTCGGCGATACGGCCCTCGCCTATGAATCTGTGGAATATCTCGTCAATGCCTATTGGTCGCCCATCATGGTCTCCCAGCATAATAGCGGGGATGAACCGGCAGTGCTCAATATGGATATTGCGGGCGGACTGCCTGCGGTCGTGATCGCCATGCTGGTGCAGGACGCCCTACCCGCAGAAGAGCAGGACGAATGGCTCATCCGTTTGCTTCCCTGCCTACCCGATGCGTGGCCCGCCGGTTCACTCAAGGGCGTCCGTTGCCGCGGTGGCTTCGAAGTTGACCTGACCTGGCAACAGGGCGAACTGACATCCGCACGCATCACCAGCCTGCGCGGTGGTTGCTGCCGGATTGCCTATGCGGACCAGACAACCGTACTGATCATGAAAACCAACCAACAGATCCGCCTGACGGCAGCCTTACAAATAGAAAAGGATCCTTTATGAAAAGCGTCTTTCCCACCGGCACCACAATCCACAAGGCGGATCAATGCAGCGTGGGCTATAACCTGATTTCCGGCACGGGCATCGTCAAACTCATCAACATGGCCGGAGAGATCGTCCACCGCTGGGATCTTGACACCAGTGTCTACAAGGGCTTTATTCACCGCGCCCGGCTACTGCCAAACGGACGGCTGATGCTGCTGTTTGGAGCCAGGAAACCCGGAAAACAACTCGTTGAATTCGATTGGGACGGTCGGGAAACCTGGTCATACGCACCGGAGAATTTTGCACATCATGATTTCTGGCCTACGAACGAAGAATCCGTTTTTCTTATCTGTCATGCGTATTTACCAGATACCTATCGCATGCGCATTACGGATCCGGTTCGGCGAGCCACTCGCGTTTTCGGGGACGAGTTAATTGAGGTCGACCGTAAAGGAAACGTGATTTGGCGCTGGGTACAACACGAGCATATGGACATCAACTGGTGCAACCCGATTCCGGCGAGCCGTGACTGGGCGGGTGGACCCGATAATAACACGATCACCGACTGGACCCACACCAATACGATCCAGGCCCTGCCCTCAAACAAGTGGCACGATGCCGGTGACCAGCGTTTCAAACCCGGCAACATCCTGCAGAGCTTGCGTCAGCTCGACACGATTAACATAGTCGACAAAGACTCGGGAGATATTGTGTGGTCATACACGGGGGACTACAACGGCGGGATGTCGGGACAGCATGAACCGCACATGATCGAGAAGGGATTACCCGGTGCCGGCAACATCATCGTGTTCGACAATGGGGCCTCCCCCTACAAGAACCTTGCCCATTGCGGCTGCTCGTACGTGCTGGAAATCAACCCCAGCGACAACAGCCTGGTCTGGGTTTATGATGATAGCCACAAACTTCATGCCCGTTTCACGGCCAACTGCCAGCGGCTCCCGAATGGCAACACCCTCATTCTCGAATCCATGTGCCGGAGACTATTCGAGGTGACCCCCGATAAGGAAATCGTCTGGGAACACATCCTCACCGATCCCGCCCAGCGCGTCTACCGCTATCCGCTCGATTACTGCGACCCCTTCCGCGCAAGCGATGCAACCGCAAGCGACTAGCTGGGGCCCCGAGAAAGTCACATCCCCGACTGTCTGGCCTCCTCGAACGTCATCAGCTTGCGAGGGGCAGGATCTTCCTCGATCGCCTTGACCATGTTCTGCCACATACCGCGAAACCGGCCATTCTCGATCGTCTTGAAACGGGGATCCACCTTCAATTCAGCTAATGCATCTTTAGCATTGGCTCCATAGGCAGGCAGCACATCGCAGATCATCCGCACCTTGAAGCCGAACTTGCCATCCTCCCGGTCCAGCACGCCAACCGTATAGGGAATCCCTTCCTTGATGTTGAGATTCGCCAGGATCTTGATGGCGCCCCCTATCGAACCCTGCCAGCTATGATAGGAGTGATAGGAGTCGTCCCTATCCTCGACAATGTGCATCACTTTATCCGCCACCAGATGAAAATCATCGAGCGGCACTTCCGCAATCAGACGCACACCGCTCTCGCGGGCATGCTGCCGTTTGTGATCCATCAGCAAATGCGCCGCCGTGTAAAGCAGCGCTTTATCCGTCACCAAACCGGTGGCAAAAGGCGTTGGACAAAGTCGATTGAGACTTGCGCCAACCGACTGATCCACATCGCGGAACCGATCTCCCGGCTGCGCATCCACAATCAATTGCAGCATGTCATTGTAATACTTGTACGCCGGTTCTCCCATGTGACTCAAGGTCGCTGCCGCCGCCGCACGCACCTCTGGATCTGCCTGCTTATCCCGTAAGATTGCCCCGATCCGCTCCAGTTGCGGCAAGGCCTGCTCGGGTGGGCACTGCCAGCCGAAATACTCGATCGCACTGAGCTTCTCGCGCTTTTGACCACTTTCCATCACGGCCACCAGCTTGGCAATAAAGTCGCCTTCCTTCTGCCGCAGCGACCATACGACCTCCCGGCGAACTTGCGGGATCGGGTGATTCAGGAGCGCCAGCAGCGCATCAACGCTTTTGGCCGCATAATCGACCTTGCTGCGTTGCACGACTTCAGTGGCCCTGTCGCCTTTCACCCAGATCTTGGGGTCGGAATCGCGGCCTGTTATGAAAAGTGCCTTGCGCGGCAAACAATAGGTCAGGAGCGCCACACCGGTCTGTGACCCTGCCCTTTCATTGCCCCCGGAACGCGAGAAACTGCCGTCCCAACGACGATACATCGTCTGCAACCAACGCGATTCAGCAAAAAACTGCTGCGCGACTTCCGGGCCGGAAAAGTTTGCGCCCAGGGGCGTCCAAAGCGGATTAAAGAATGTGCTGGCATGCCCCTGTTCAAGACCGTCAAAGGACGTTGCGGAGAGTTGTGAGAAAAAGGCGGTTCCCACCGCATTATCAGCCAGTGCCATACAAACAGCCGCCGATCCGCTAGTGCCGTTGTTGTTGTAGGTCCTGGTATTCGGACCATGCACGCCATAGTTGAAGGCCCCTTTGCCGATGAACGTAGCGTAGTAGGCATAGGTCCGTTCAATACCTTGTTTGAGAATGGGGTCATCAATACCACAGCGCGCTGCCATCAGCATGCCCAACAAACTCGTCAGGCTGGACTGGTTCATCTGGGCATAACCAGGCAAGCGGCCATTGCGCGCCGGCGTAGCCATGCGGTGGCCATACAAGCCCCCGGCATCCTGCCCCCGGGCAAGACTCACGGCATACGTACGAATGGCCGGCAGCACCGATGTGTCGCCAGTCAGCAAATAATACTCCCCGAGCGCAATCAGGTTATAGCCCCAATACCAACCGACCATGCCTATATCCTTCTCGCCCGCAAACATCGCCTCTATATCAGCCTGATCAGGCTGCGCCCACTTCGCATCCCGGATCACCTCCGCTACCACATCGATGTATTTCTGTTCCCCCGTGGCCATCAACCCCAGCAAACCGGTGTGCGTGGCTACACCGTAATCCTTTGACGCGAGGATAGCCTCTGCAGCCCGCTCAATGATCGCCTGGCTTTTCGGGCAATTCCAGGGGGCCGTATCGCTATAGCTTCCCAGAATGGTTAGCGGCAAATCAACGCTCTTGCCTCCCTTCAGCATAAGCGTCAGCTTGCCGCCACCTGCCTCCGTCTCAGCCACATCAATGGCGGCAGCCAATTCGCGGCGCGGATCCGAAACAAATGCCGATGCACCAACGCCAACAATCTCGTCCCCCGTATTGATGAGCCCATCGACAGGCGAGCCCTTCGCCACCGAAACGATCTTGAGCGTCTTGCCAGACAAAGTCCCCGTCAACCCCGTCGGCCCCAATTGATGGACACCCTGCGCATTTGCGACGGATAGACCCGCCATCACACCAAGCGCCATAACCACAACACAAATACGCCAAGCAACTTTCATCATTTCTCTGTCTCCTTGAAAACAAAACTATGAACAGCATCAACAATAAAGTCAACGCCCCGTAGCGATGGCCGCCAAGCCGTGGAAGAGCCACCCAACGCTTCGACTACCCGCACTGACAATATCTGAAAGATAACCATTGAAAAGATCGCCACATTATCTGATATTTTCTGTATGAAAAAGGAAGAGAATACATCACCGAAAATAGACATGCCAGCCCCTGAAACCCTTCAAAGGGATGTACAACGGTTATGGGAGCAAAACTGCCTTCGCTGCGCTTGGCATGTTCGACAGGACTTCCTGCCCCATTCCCGTGAGGAAATGCGGCAATGCCTGCAACAGTTAGTTAAGCATGGCGACCGAGCAACCTACGTCAGTGCACGGAGGCTGATCAAATGTCTCTAACGCGTTTTCAGAGAGAGGTCTGCCGACTGCTTGCCGCAGATCATATCGCGCGGGGCGAACGCTATGTGGCCGGAGGTGCTGCACTGAATGAGATCCTGCATGCCCCTCGCGTTTCGCATGATGTTGACCTGTTCCACGACACCCGTGAAGCCGTGGCACTTTCGTGGGATACGGATCGCAAAACCCTGCTAAATGCCGGTCTTGATGTTGAAACCATTCGCGAGTTCCCGACATTTATTGAAGCGGAAATTACGCATGCAGGGAATGGGGTGGTGCTGCAATGGGTACAAGACAGTGCATTTCGATTCTTCCCCCTTGTCGAACATCCCGATTTCGGCTTGGCACTGCATCCATTCGACCTCGCCACCAACAAGGTGCTCGCACTTGTTGGTCGAGCTGAAGTGCGAGACTGGGTTGACATCATCCACTGCCATCAAAACCTGCAACCATTTGGGTATTTGGTCTGGGCAACCTGCGGGAAGGATCCGGGGCTGAGTCCACCATTCATCCTTGAGCAGGCATCGCGATCGGCGCATTACTCCAAGCAGGAAATTGACACGCTCGCTTATGATGGAGACGCCCCGGATATCGGCGAACTCAGTCGCACATGGCGAGACATGCTATCAGGAGCCACACATATTATCGGAAACCTACCCGAGGATCAGATCGGAAATTGCGTACTGGACCAAAGCGGTAATCTTTTCAAGGGATCACCCGAAATGCTGCTGAAAGCTTTAGAAAAACAAGATGTGTATTTTCACGAGGGATCGATTTGCGGCGCATGGCCCAGAATGGTCCCTTCACCCACCCCGTAGCCCCCATGTAGCCATGGTCCCCCGTAGCGATGGCCGCCAGGCCGTGGAGGACTCACCCAACGCGCTCGACCAACCCATCCACACTCTTGGCGAGCGTCGCTACACGCAAAATCAGGGCGTACTGGCCAGCGTACGTGCTTCGCGGCGGTACTTCAGCGGGGTGGTACCAAAACTTTTCCGGAAGATATTGTGAAAATAGGCCGTAGAGCGGAACCCAATCATCGGCACGATATCGGCAATGGCCGCATCGGTTGTACGCAAAAGCCGACGGCCTTCCTCCATCCGCTTACGCCGCAGCTCTTCGTTCACCGTGCGTCCCAACGCTTGCCGGAAACGCCGCTCGAGCTGACGGCTGGAAACGGCCACCTGTGCGGCTACATTCTCAATCGACACGTCGCGCTCCAGATGATCCCACATATATCGCAAGGCTGCGGCCACAACCGGATCGGACGTGGCCAGAACATGTGTACTCTCGCGCTCGATCACCCCTTTGGGTGCAATATAAATGGGCATCGTTGGGCCCTTTTCGCCAGCCATCATGCGCGCCAGTACATCGCAAGCCGTTCGAATGCGCTTTTCTTCATCTAGATCAAAGGATGAAATCGACGGAATCGAACCTTCGCATATACTCAAATGATCCCCGCGCCCCATAACAGCCAACTCTTCCGGAATACGGAAACCTGCGCGCAAGGCCCAATTGCAGAAGCGAATGGCACGCCAATCACCTGCCGCCATGAGCCCCAATGGTTGCGGGGTTTTACGCAACCAGTCTGTAAACTCTTGCTCCATCCGAACCAGCTTTGGAATGCGTGATTCATCCGAGAAAGCACGAAAACGATGCGCATGCAATTGCATGCCCAACGCCTTTGCCGAAGCAGCAAACGCATCATAAATCACTTTGCTCTCTCGCCAGGGATTGTTACCCAAAAAACCAACATGCGCAAATCCACGCTCGGCAATCCCACCCTTGGACTCCGAGTCCCGGATCGTCTTGATGAGAAAGTTCTTTCCCGGATCCAGATCATCGCGCTTCTCATCCAACCCCCAATAGTACTCAAAGAAAACCGTCTTGGTTTTGAAGTCGCCGTCCAGCCAGCCCTTGACCACATCCAGATGCTCGGCCACAAAAAGATAATGCCCCTGCTGCTCTGCATAAGTCGGTGTGCCGGCCCAGGATCCCCCATGGTTATGACTGTGGTCCTGTGCTGCCGTCCGGGGCAGCGGGCGTAAGCCCACCAACCCGTGTGCAGACTCCGATTGCCCATACAAACACCCCACTACGAGACCTCCCAGAATCGCAAATAAACCGATCCACGGCATTTGACGCATCATAGCCAAACCTCAACGGACCGGTGTCAGGGTAAAGTCCTTTATAGCAAAACTTCTGTCTGGCTTCGAGAAGATCAGCTTGTTCTTCCCTTGCACCAGGGATATCACCACCGGCGCGGTTGTCGCCCACATCCCCGTTGTGTACGGAATCGCAATATTTGCAGCATCCTTGTCATTCGCTTTGACGCCTATGCTCTGCTCCTGACCAACGGTTACAATACGAGCCGTAAGCGCGTAGCGACCTGCCTGCGGAACCGTTACCTCACAAGAGATGTCCGTACTGTGGATCATCTGCTGCCCCCCCAGGAAGCTCATGACAAGCTGCGCACCGCTAAAGGCTCCCGCCGGTATCGTGATCACCCCGTCAGAACCGATTACAATCTGCCGGTCCGCATCGGTCACGGTAGCTGCCGCGACAGCCGCCGCACGGACTTCCTCTGCTTCGTTGGCTTCGCCGATATCTTCACCCAAAGCCGCCAACTCGGCCGGCTTGGCATCTGCTATCGCCAGCTTGGCCCGGAAGTCGGCAACATTGTTCCAAAGCTCGCCCTGCGCTTTGTCGTTGATGGGTGCCTGAGAATATGCCGTCGCAATCCACTCAGCGCGCAGTACTTCCATGTAGGCGGGCCCAAGCCGCCTGATACGCGTGGTTTGCAGAAACACAGTATCCGGTCTACCATTGATTCTACCGACACCCCAGCCACCGCCCAGATTCACAACCCAGCCATCAGGCGTCCAACGCGCCAGCGCTGCATGACCCGGCGAAGGCCGCGCTATCGTGGGAACACCAAAACTACGCAAGATAAACCGACCAAAAAATGCTCTTCTCCCGCATATTCCGCCATTCATGATGATGTTCTGATAGCGGTGCAGTTCAGGACGATCATATTTGACGTTCTGGGACCCGTATTTCACATCCGTCCGCACAATACCGGAATAGCGCCAACCATGCCCGGGATTCATGACATGATCCGGCCGGTAATTGCGCAGCATCGCACGGCCCCAGGCCGCAATTTCTTCCGGCTCGTCCCCGTTTACCACCATCCGCATATCCCACGCCGTCAGCGATTGGAAAGCCGGATCCAACTCGCCCGTCAGGAAGGCTTGCTCATAGGCGCGGTAGCGTTTTAACGCATCCTTGTCCGGCGAATTGGCATATTCAAGACTGACGCCAAGCGCAAGCCGGCTCAAGGTACCGTTCGATGCTTCCGCGCACACCGCCATAATCTGATCAAGAATCTGCCGGGCTTGCACGTACTTGCCGCCATCGGCACCACCTTGCGTCAGCATAGCATGCAGCAGATCCCTATCCTTCAAAAGACTGGCAACATACGCTTCCTGCTCTTTTCCCTGTTGGGCAAAATGCGCCAGATCCCTTGGCCCTTGACCGCCCAGAACGGCAACCTGCATGAGCGTATGATCCAGCTTGTCGCTTGACAAAAACGGGACGATCGTACGAACCAAGGCCTGTTGCGCACTGCGTTGTGCATCGCTTGCCTTGGATAAAGCTTGCGTCGCAGCATTGTGCGCTTCCCGGTGGGCAGCCTCGTTTTCACGAGCTTGATCCAGCACAGCCTGCCGTTCCCGCAGCGCTTGCTCACCATCCGCTTTAGTTTGCTGCCACTTGGCAAGTGCCTCCTCTGCTGCCTTGCGCTCCGCATCGGTCTTCGCGCTCTTGAGGTCCTTCTCTGCCTGGGCAATCCCCTTGTTGGCGCCACCGATCCACTTGTTTTTGGCATGCCCTACCAACCCCTCCGCTTTCCTGATGGCGTTGAGCGGCTCGGAACTGCTCTTCTCAGCGGCTTGCGCCTGCTGAACGGCTTCATCAGCCGACCGCAAATCTGCCAGAAGTGCCTCATCCAGGGCAGGAACGGCTTCGATAACCTCTGCCTGCAAGGCTTGCAGCATCTCCGTATACTTGACCAATAATTGCTCCCCCGTCTCCGTCAAGGGGACAGGCGGTGGCTGCTGGTGCCCGCGCCGCTGGGCTTGAACCGAACCACTTACCATCACCAATAGCAAAACGACCCAAACACCTACTACCACTTTTCTCATATCCATTTTTCTTTCTTTCGTCTCGCATACGTCACACTGAACGTAGGCCGACTTGTCAAATCGTAGCACACGAACAACCCCACAAAAAGAGCCCTTTTGCAAAATCGAGACAGCTTCGCTGAAAGGGTTCGTGCGTAGCCGCAGCCCCTTCTCCCCCCCCTCAACCTCTACCAATTCGACAATGTTAGGGAACGCCAGTCCGTCGCGTATCATGAAACGATCCGTTCCCTTTTGTTCTGGCCACTACTTCGCAAATTCCAGACAGCGCTTGCGATAGTGCAAGTAGTTCTTGTACGAGACTTCTTCGGGTACCCCATGGTCACAGGTCGGAATATAACCACCTCGCGCGCGCATGACCGGCAGGATACGGTCGACTTCTGCGTCAATCGCAGCAGGCCCCTTCGCAAGAATACGCTTATCAAAACCACCGGACATCACCAGGTTCGGATACTGCTTCCCGATTGCCACAACGTCGCAACCGGATGCCACTTCAAACGGAGACATCACATCCATGCCGATTTCCTGATACACGGGAATCACCGGCGCGGCATCGCCATCGGTATCAATTTGAATGTAGAGGTGCCGCGCAGGATCAAGCTGGCGTCTCTTCACATTTGTAATGAGCTGCTGATAATAAGGCCACAGGAACTCCCGCATCATATCGGGCGAAATGAGCGAACCATTATTGTAGCAGATGTCCTCGGCCAAAAAGAGTTCGTCGAAGGTAAGCTGCTGCTGATGGATGGCCGTGACGGCATCTGCCAGCTCAAACCAGGTTTGCATGCAGTCGTGAATCAACGCCGGATTGTCATAGAACATATAAAGCAAATCGCCCGGACCGATCAGACTGCGCAAATACATGAAGCCGCCGATGAGTCCCTGCGAAATCATGAACCCTTGCACCGCTTTCGTCTTGCCATCCGCTAACCGGTCATCCATCCCCAAAAGTCGGCCATCCGTAGAGGGGTTCAAGCGCCATTTCACGTTATCCTCCCAGGTCTTACGGTCCTTAACGGGATGGTCGATATACTCCGGCATAAAGCCGCTCCGCCGCCCCTTGAAGTACAGAACCGCCCGGCCGGCCACATCCTGAACCAACTCATGCGCGCCACGATCCTCCAGAAGTTTTTCTTCAAATGGCGGGTCATAACTTGCCTCGCACCACCCGAGACGTCCCAAACCGAATTTGCCGCCGGGATCAAACCCGAACAGCTCGCGCACGGGTACATCCGGAGGCATGCCTTTTTCCCTCTGCCATTTCTCTATCGAGTAGAACCCGAACTCCTGCTGCACAAATGGTGCCCCCGGCGTTATCGCGTATGTGTCGCGCAATTTACGCGGCCCGGGTGCCATCTGCTCACGCGGCACCATGCCATGAATCCCGTCATTGCTCAAATCGTCTGTCTCGCTCATATAAGCAGCCTCACATCCTCCGCAGGGAAAGCCACAAGCGGAACCTGCGGTCTCAAGGTACTAACATCGTGTGAAGATTGCCAAAAAAACATTCTCAAATTGTGTGTCCCCGTTCGCCGCTCGCGTCGGTGGAGGCAAACGTTATGCTTCGTCGAGGAGAAAATCGCGCAGGGTTATCCCCCGTATGTGGTCGGTTTCGAAGCGTGAAGCGCTGATGGCGGTCAAACGAGCCTTTGGAAATGTTTGCGCAAACCATCCAAAATCCAACGGGCCGCTGCGACCGCGCTTAACTTCGATGTATTCATCTGGAGCAAGGACAAAATCGATCTCGTGGGGGTCG
>JBLRXB010000017.1:0-21080 GCA_047920915.1 Kiritimatiellia bacterium | reverse complement strand
ATACCGGCCTCGACCGCCGCAACATCCGTACCGCCATTGAAGGCAGCTTGCGAAGGCTTCAAACCGATTACGTTGATCTGTATCAGACCCACTGGGCTGACCACGATTTCCCCTACGAGGAAACCCTCCAAGTACTCACGGAATTGGTCGATGAAGGCAAAGTCCGCATCATTGGCAGCAGCAATGAATCACCTTGGGGCACCATGCAAGCCGAACATGTCGCCCAGACCGGCGGCTATTGCCGCTACGAAACCATCCAGAATAATTATTCCATCGTCAACCGCCGCTTCGAAGACGCTCTGGCCGATATCTGCAAGCGCGAATCCATCAGTTGCCTGCCCTACTCCCCGCTCGGCGGCGGTGTATGCACCGGCAAATATAACGGCGAGGCCATTCCCGAAAATGCCCGCTTTTCGCAATACCTCAAGGGCGAAGGCGAGCGCCAGAAGAAAATGGCCCACCGCTTCGTCAACGAACGTAGCTTGCAAACCGTCGCAAGCCTGATGACATTGGCACAGGACCTGTCCATCACCGTCACCCAGCTCTCTCTGGCCTGGTGCCGGCAAAAGGACTTTGTCGGCTCCGTCATCTTCGGCGCAACAAGCATCGAACAACTCGAGGAAAACCTCAAATCAGCCGATATTACCCTCAACGAGCAAACCAACGAGCGCATCGACGAAATTTCCAAGGCTTTTCCCTATCCGCTCGGCTAAGTATGCCCTAACGAGAGCTGCTGCCGGCGCCCTTCAATAACGTCGGCACAGCCCCCCAACCATATTGATCGGAAAGGAACTGCAGCTTCTCGCGGCAGGAGGCTTCCACCTCCACCACAAATGCCTGCACCTGCCGCGCGGACGCGGGCCGCCCCAAAAGCTTCGCGCCCGCCTCTTCCGCACCGCGCAAAACAACGACAACCTGCCCCCCATGCGCATGCCAGGATTCCGCCAAGACCTCCAGAGCAGCATGCAGACAACGAAAAAATACCATTTCAAGCCCACCGGAGGCATCTGTCGATATCCGCGCCACATCCAGCGTCCAGCCGGCATCCTGTTCTGTCACCAACCACGAGACGGGCCGGGCAAAACCACTCCCGAGCATCAACATGCGCGTGGCGGCTTTACGCTCCCCAACGGATTGCAACGCCTGCGACGCCAACACCAGCAACTGACCATCTGCCACAAAGAAACCGGCGCGATCGGATGAATCCTCGAGATAAACCGAAATGGCATGACTCATTTCATCGATGCAATGCGGGGCAATATCCCCAAGCCCATTGCGCAGCAGATAATCCTTGATGTAAGCAGCCAGGGAAGAACTGCTGCGAACGGTTTCCGGGATCCAGATCACGGCTTGCCCATCATGTCCTGGATCGCATTGACAAACTGGTTCACATCCCGAAAACGACGATAGACAGAGGCAAACCGCACAAACGCCACTTCATCCAGTTTCTCGAGCCGATCCATTACCTTCTGGCCAAGGATGTCGCTGCTGACCTCGCGCTCGTATTCGCTCTCCACCTCTTCCACCAGCGCATCCACCAGATTCTCGATATCCATCGAACTGATCGGACGCTTTTCGCAGGCGCGTTCAATCCCGTTCTGTAACTTGGTCCGGTCAAAAGCCTCGTGACGACCATCCGTCTTGATAACCTTGAGTTTCGGACGCAAGACCTCTTCATATGTCGTAAAACGATAACCGCAGTTCAAACAACTCCGGCGCCGGCGTGTGGCCGCACCACTACGCGACACACGACTGTCGAGAACCTTATCTTCCGTGTGCGAACATTTGGGACACCGCATGACGTTATATCCTCAACCTTGTTCTTGAAAAAGTGCAACCACACGCCGGCCCACGGCCTCTACCTCAACCATGGGAACCAGCGCCACGACACCACCACCATCGCGGTTTGCCGCAATGGCCTTGAACGTACGACCATCCTCCGAATACAACACGATCGGGATCGACTTGGTGTTCGGCATCACGCTTAACATTTCCGCAACAGCCGAGCCATTCATCCCCTCCAGCATCTCGTTCAGAACAATCACATCCGGACGATTCACAACAGCTGACTCCAGTGCTTCCGGTCCTTTGATACAATGCTCAACCAGATAGCCATGGTCACGAAACCACTTCGTCAGCGTCGCTGCATACCCCATATCGGACTCTCCCAGCACGAGCCGACGACGCATCCCGCTTGCAGCAGCCTGCTTCTCCCCGCGCCGCAAGAAGATGATCCGCGTCACTTCCATCAGCAAATCCTGCGGATCGCAAGGCTTGGCAATAAAACCTTCCACCTCCACATTCGCAAAAAATTCAGCCATATTCGCACGGGCCGTCAACACCAGCACGGGATAGCGCGGCGTACCATCAGAACGCAAGATTTCCTTCAGGAACCCAATACCACCCATCCCCGGCATACTCATATCCAGAATGATCAGGTCGGGATCCGTTTCGGCAAGGATAGCAAGCGCCTTCTCCCCGCTCTCGGCGGTAACCACATCATACCCCTCGAAGCGGAGAAAATCCCGCAGGGTAATCAACAGACTTGTGTCGTCATCAACCAACAAAAGTTTGTGCTTCGCATCTTCACCCATTATGCATCTCCTTACATTCCGACCATTTCATCTTAATCCGGTCATTCCTTACACCTTCTTGCTTTCTCCACTGAAAGTCAAAGTTTTTCAAGCGCGTCATCAAGCCCGCTGCGCAAAAGGCAAGCCCCCCAGAAATGCGTTAGCAATACCATCCAGCAATTCGGTCTCATTCCAAGGCTTGGAGACGATACTGATGCCGAAGTTACGCAAAATATCCTCTTTGTTGCGTCCCAGCGGTGCCCCCGTCATCGCGAGAATCGGAATCCGCCCTGTGGCAGCATCCCCTTTCAAACGAATGATCACTTCGCTCCCCTCCATATCCGGCAGCGACATATCCAGCACAACGACGTCTGGAACATCCTGCTCAATGCGCTGCAGAGCCTGCTCACCGCTAGATGCACAGAGCACCCGGTATCCCTGTTGCGCTACCTGCCGGCTCAATTTCTCGCAGACACGGGTTTCATCATCCACAATCAAAACCGAAGGCACCGGCGCAACCGGCAAACGAAACCAAATGCGCGTTCCTCTCTCAAGCCCGGGCGGGGGACTTTCCACCCGCAAACAACCAGCATGCAGCTCAACAATCTCCTTGGAGATGGCCAGCCCCAATCCCGAGCCACTGGGCTGATCACCAACCGTATAGTAGCGCTCCGTCACCCGGTCCAAATCCTTGGGCGGTATCCCCACACCATCATCATCCACGACCACACGAACATGCCCCGAAACATCGGGATCTTCCACCAACTGTACCCAGACATGCCCACCCTCCGATGTGAACTTCAGGGCATTCCCAACCAAATTCAGAATCACACGTTCTATTTTCTGGGCATCACAATTCACAAACCACAATTTACTGCCCGTTTGCACATCCAGATGAATCCCCTTTTGCTCCGCCTGCACCTGCAGCGAACAAGCACTCCCCTGTACCATGCGCCCGAACGGCATCCGCGTTTTCACCAGTGTCAGCGTCTGGTTCTCGATCTTACGTAAATCCAGAATGTCGTTTACTGTCGCCAGCAAGCGCCGCGAATCTCCCAGCAACATCTCCAGATAGCGGGATTGATCCTCGTTGAGTGCCCCCGTTACCCCACGCAGCATATTATTGATGGCATAGATCATTGACGTCAGCGGCGTGCGCAACTCATGCGAAACGTTCGAAATGAATTGGGAACGATTGCGGTCATGCTGTTCAAGCTTCAAAATGGCCTCTTCCAAGGCATCCTGCGCACGCTTGCGAACCGAAATGTCGCGCACAAAGAAACACAGCCGCCCCTCCTGCTTGGTATCCAACCGGTTCACTGCAATCTCCGAAGGAAATGAGCTGCCATCCCTACGGCGGCAGGTCCCCTCGATTAACGTGTAGCGGTGTTCAATCAAATTCTTGCGAATCGTACCGATCACGGCATCATCAGCACCCGCAATCAACCGCGGCACGCGCATCCCCAGCAATTCCGATTCCGGATAACGAAAAAACGTCACGGCGCGATGATTGAACTCACGAACAAGACCATCCGCATCCGTAATCAGCACCGCATCGTAGACACTCTGCAAAAGACGTTGGTATTCATTCAAAGAGGCACTTTGATCCGATGACGCCAAACTCTGCTGAAAAGAGGTTGTACCAACCCCCTGATCCGGCAACAGGATTTTTACCGTGTCACCATTCTGACGAATCTTGTGTTCGCCTTCATCCAACTCGATGCGCATCGTGCGACCGAGATCCTGCTTGAGAGTATTCATCATCACACCTATCTTCCTGTCTCCATGGGTGTTCCATCCGGCCGAAAATGGCGCTGCTCGACAAATTCAGCCCCCGAACGATCAGCGGCAAATATCGATCGTGTAAACCGGTTGCGCCCCGATTGATGCACGGCAACAATCGATCCATCAGAACGCGCACGAACCATCGGCTGATACAATCGTAAAAGTGGCCCCAACGCAAACGTCCCGAAAAATGTCCGACCATCGGAACTCTCGATCACCATAAAAGCGTCTTCGCGTCCCGCGCGCGTCGCGTACCGGAAACTGTAAACCACCTCGATGTCATCATAACCCGGCAACATCTGTCGAAACGATTGCATTTCGATCCCCGGCACAACATCGAAAACAACGAGCGGGGAACGATAACTGATGCCCGCATGCACCACCACGACACTCATCCGATAATTGCCGCCCGCTAAAAAATCAAAAATGCTGGTCACCTCCACCACATCGCGATAGGTTGACCGCGGCATCAGGACAAAATCACGCGAAACGGTTCTGCGATCAGGGGCACCACGACCCGTGTGACTCGATCGGATCTCCAGAAAAAGCGCGGCATTGTGATGCTCGCCTCCGAATACCAACGGCATGGTGCTCTGGCTCTGAAGCGCCAGTGTGGCCGTGATCGGCTCCCCCACCACGTAGGACCGCCTGGGTACAGCAATATCAAGACGCACCTGTCCGAAAGCACCAGCCTGAAACAACAGCAGACAACCGCCGATCAATACAAAACACCGCTTGATCACGCATCCCCCTCTGTGTTTCCAAATGCAGCCTCAATCGCATCCAACCAAATATGCATAAGCACCTGCTGGGCTTCCTGAATACGCTCCGTCGCCGTACCCTGCACCACCAGCTCAACATCGCAAAGGCCCGCCATCCGACCGCCATCCCGCCCCAATACACCAATAACAGCCACCCCCTTCGCTTTGGCAACCGAAACCGCTCGCACCAAATTCTCAGACTGCCCGCTCGTACTGAAAAGTACCAGCAGATCCCCCGCACGACCAATCCCTTCAACCTGTCGCGCGAAGACCGCCTCAAAACCATAGTCATTGCCAATACAAGTTAGAAGCGTGCCATCGGCATTCAGACAAATGCCAGGCAAGGACCGCCGATCGCCACGGAACCGTCCCGTAAGCTCTTCGGCCATGTGCAACGCCTCCGCCGCACTACCACCATTCCCGGCCGTCAGCACGGCCCCGCCCCGGCGCAGCGTATCAACCAGTAGCCCCGCTGACCGCCCAATTTCCCCAGCCAATGCCTGAACGCCAAGGATACAATCCGCACTCGCGCGCAATTGCTCACAAATGTACGCCTCCTGCTTGTCACGACTCACCACGGCACCTCTATGTTTCGCATCACTCATCCTTCGTTAAACCGCTAGCCCGAGAATATATGCACAAAGTACAATACCCATATAAGGACTTCGCATACTCTACGGCTCCAGACGTACCACTGTCAATCACCACAAAATCCAACCACAAGCCCACCTATCCAAAATGCAGGATTGACAACCCTTCCGTTGCTGCGTACGTTGAGCGCGTTTTTGCAGCACAAGAGGGGGTATAGCTCAGTTGGTAGAGCGCTTGAATGGCATTCAAGAGGCCAGGGGTTCGAATCCCCTTACCTCCACCAATTTCACCGGAGACGAAAGCGCCACGCCGGAGCCTTCGCGTAGGCGGGCCAGTATGCTCCAATACAGACACTCCGTTTTGAATCGCTGGCAGGACGCAATCCTTTGCGTCCGTTGAGCACAGGGACAGTCAACATCCATGAAAAAAGAAATCATAGAGGCGCAATCCGTTATTGATTGCGAAATTGCGGGCTTGCAATCACTCCGGAACCAACTGGAGATCGGATTTGTCGAAACCCTTGAAGCTGCGCGCAACTGCCTCGAACATGGCCGCAAACTGATTGTCACCGGCGTTGGGAAAAGCCTTCATATAGCCGAGAAAATTGCCGCCACCCTGACGAGCACGGGATCGACCGCCGTCGTCCTGAATCCCATGCAAGCCATCCACGGAGACTTGGGCATTGTGCAACGCGCCGATGTTGTTCTGGCTTTCAGCTACTCCGGCGAATCAGAGGAATTACTGAACCTGCTTCCCGCTGTTAAACGGCTTGGGGCAATGACGGTGGCTGTTACTGGTGATCCTACCAGTACCCTGGCAAGATCCTGCGACATCGTGGCTTCCGTAGCAGTGCCTGCCGAGGCATGCCCGTTCAACCTTGCCCCCACGACCAGCTCAACCGCATCGCTCGTTTGGGGCGATGCCCTGGCGATGGTTCTCCTGCGCGCCCGCGGCTTTAAACGCGAAGATTATGCCTGTCTGCACCCCGCCGGAGCCATCGGCCGGGCACTACTACTGCGGGTAAGGGATATCATGCGAGCAGGCAGCCGCATCGTCGTAATCCCCAGCGATACCGATATCAAGGCCACACTATTCGCCATGACACAAGCCCGCACAGGCCTTGCCATCGCCGTGGATGCCCAAGGCAAGCTGGACGGAGTCTTCACCGATGGCGATTTACGCAGAAATATTGAAAAATTTGCCGACATTCTGACGCGCCCCATCCAGGACTTTCTAACGCGCAACCCGATCTCTGTCCAGGAAGATGACCTGGCTGTCAGTGCACTCTCCATCTTCGAGTCCCACCAGATCGATGATCTTGTCGTGGTTGATCAGCAAAACCGCCCCGTCGGGGTTGTCGACATTCAAGACCTCCCGAAATTCAAAATCATCTGAGGCGAATAGTTGCCAAAGCCACGGATCTGGGGTATGTATGTAATCTGTTATATACAGATTATTGTTGAAAGTATCCTGCCATCGGATCCGAACCTATTAGACATACGAACGATTTACCGCTACTTGTAACAGAAAGAGAAGGATAATTTATGCCACCACCACCGCCAGGCACGCCGGCACCACCACCGCAATCACCAACACCGCCAAAGATTCGCAGCATATTGCCATGGCTGGCAATGCTCGCCATCGGCATCAGCACATTGTATTTCATCAACACGCGCGAGCCGACCATCACAACGATTCTCTATTCCGCGCCATCGCCGGAAACACCCAGCCTGGTCGCTCTCGTCGAAGATGGGAAAGTCCAAAAGGCGCGCATGATACGCGATATGTCTGGCACACTCTTTATTGAGGGCCAGTTGCACGAGGATGCAAACATCGAAGGACTAACAGGAAAATTCAAGACATACTTGCCCATTATTGACCGCGATACCATGGAGTGGCTGCGTGCAAACAACGTCGAAACCGAGATCCCACCACAAAACCCCTTGCTCTGGCATATTCTGTCCAGCCTCTTGCCGGTGCTCTTCGTATTCGGATTGATTTATTTCCTTTTCATCCGCCAAATGCGCGCCGCCGGACACGGCGCCATGAGCTTTGGCAAAAGCCGGGCGCGCATGCTCAACCGTGACCGCAACAAAATCACGTTCAAGAATGTCGCCGGGGTAAATGAAGCCAAAGAGGAAGTACAGGAAATCATTGCCTTCCTCAAGGATCCAAAGAAATTCCAGAAACTGGGCGGACGCATTCCCAAAGGCGTCATGCTCATGGGGCCGCCAGGAACCGGCAAAACCTTGCTCGCCAAGGCCATCGCTGGCGAAGCTGATGTACCCTTTTTCAGCATCAGTGGCTCGGATTTTGTCGAAATGTTTGTTGGTGTAGGGGCCTCACGCGTACGGGACATGTTCGAACAGGGCAAGAAAAATGCACCCTGCATCATCTTCATTGACGAAATCGATGCGGTCGGACGCAGCCGCTTCAGCGGCATCGGAGGCGGACACGATGAACGCGAACAAACACTCAATGCCCTGCTCGTCGAAATGGATGGCTTCGAAACATCCGAGGGGGTCATCATTATTGCCGCCACCAACCGCCCCGACGTGCTCGATCCCGCCCTGCTACGCCGCGGACGATTTGATCGCCAAATCGTCATCGACTTGCCCATGATTGACGGACGCGAAGACATCCTCAAGATCCACGCGCGCGAAATCAAACTCGGCGATGACGTAGAATTGCGCCGCATCGCCCGCGGTACCCCCGGATTCTCGGGCGCCGATCTGGAAAATCTACTGAATGAGGCCGCCCTTTTAGCTGCCCGCCGTGAAAAAGATGCCGTCGGCATGCCTGATCTGGAGGAGGCACGCGACAAGGTCCTCTGGGGTAGCGAGCGGCGTAGCCGTAAAATCGATGACAAAGAGAAACGCCTCACCGCCTACCACGAGGCTGGACATGCCGTCGTCCAACAGGTGGTCAAGGAAACCGAGCCCCTCCACAAGGTTACCATTATACCAAGAGGCATTGCCTATCTAGGGGCAACCATGTCCTTGCCGGAAAAAGACAGCTATACCCAAAGCCGCTCGAAACTGCTCGATGAATTGGCCGGCGCAATGGGAGGACGCTGCGCTGAAGAACTGGTCTTTGGCGAGATCACCAATGGTGCCGCCCAGGACATCAAACATTCAACCGATATCGCACGCATGATGGTCTGCAGCTGGGGCATGAGCGATGCGCTGGGACCACAGCGCTTCGGGCAGAATCAGGAGGTCATGTTCCTGGGACGCGAGGTATCGCGCCATCAGGACTACAGCGAACTGACCGCCCGGAAAATTGATGCCGAGGTCGCCCGGCTCCTGCGCGAGGCCCACCAACGCGCACGCGCCATTCTTGAGGAACACCGCGATGCCCTCGAAGCCGTCAGCCTGCGCCTGCTTGAACAGGAAACCATCGATGGACGCGATGTCGTCGATCTTGTCGAAGTTGGCCGCATCCGGACACAGGAAGAACGCGAGGAAATCGACAAGCAATTGCCATCCGCAGATCCCGCCCCGACGGTAGACCCCGCCGCCGAAAACCAGCCGGCGCAAGCGCAAACCACCCCCACCCAGCCGCAAGAAACATGATGGCAGAACACCCGGTAGACGACCAACACCCAACCACTGGATCTGCTCCGGTTCTCTGCCCGCATGTAACGGTGCCACCGTCCGATACGGTTTGGGCATGCCGCAACCGCAAGATTACGATCCCCGCAGAGGCCCCCCTTATTATGGGCGTACTAAATGTCACGCCCGACTCTTTTTCGGATGGCGGCAAATTCCTTGAAACTGCCAAAGCCGTAGAACAGGCGCTCGAAATGATTACGGCTGGTGCCAGTATCATTGATATCGGCGGAGAGTCAACGCGCCCCGGATCCGCATCCGTAGCCCCGCACGAACAAATCAGGCGGGTACTGCCGGTTATCGATGCCCTTCTAGCACAAAAAGACATTCCGGTGTCCATCGACACCACCAGCAGCCTGGTAGCACAACACGCCCTGAACGCTGGTGCGTGCATCATCAATGACATTTCCGGTCTCTCCCATGACCCCGCTATGACCAGCGTTGCCAAAGCATCCCATGCCGGCATCGTCATCATGCACATGCAAGGCACCCCCAAAACCATGCAAACCAACCCCGAATATACCAATTGCATCACAGAAATCCACCAGTGGCTGCAAACCCGAATCAACGTTCTGGAGGCTGCCGGCATCGCCAAAAAACACATCGTGATCGACCCCGGAATCGGCTTCGGAAAAAAACTTTGGCACAACCTTGAAATTTTGCGGCAATTAGCGCATTTTACTGCCTTGGGGTTGCCGGTATTGGTGGGGGCATCCCGCAAACGGTTTATCGGGCAAATCGGACAAGCCGAATTGCCGGCCGATCGTTTGCCGGGAAGCTTGGCCGCGCTCGCGTGTGCGGTCATGCATGGGGCTTCAATACTGCGGGTTCATGATGTGGCCGAATCCGTGCAGGCCGCGAAAATCGCGGCGGCCATACGGCAGCCGGAATGTTGGGTGCAACGGTAAGGAAGTGAGTAAGATACATGCTCGAAGCAATACTGGCAATCGGATGGTCAGGCGCATTTGAAATCCTGATTCTCACGGTTGCATTCTATTACATTTTTCTCTTCTTCCGAGGCACTCGTGGAGCTCAAGTGCTCATTGGTATGCTCCTCGTAATTACCGTACTGCTCACCCTGACCTACCTCATGAACCTCAGCCAGCTCAACTGGCTGCTGCGACGCATCTCGGTATACCTCGCCGCCGGTTTTGTCATTATCTTTCAACCCGAAATCCGACGCGCCCTCGCCGAACTCGGCCGCCAACCGGTGTTCGCCCCCAGTACCGATAAACGCACTGTCATCGACAGCGTCGTCCAGGCCGTAACGAATCTGGCCGACCACAAAGTCGGTGCCTTGATCGCGCTCGAACGCGAAATCGGAACCCGCGGCATCCGCGACTCCGGCATCAAAATCGATGCCCCCGTCATTCCCGAATTGCTGGCAACCATTTTTTATCCGCATACCCCGCTGCATGATGGCGGCGTGATTATTCATGCTGGACGTATCATGGCCGCAAGCTGCGTTTTCCCGCTATCGCAGCGACTCGAACTGCACAAAAATATTGGAACACGCCACCGGGCAGCCGTCGGGCTCAGCGAAGAAACCGACGCGGTCGTCATCGTTGTCTCGGAAGAAACCGGCGCCATTTCTGTCAGCTACCGCGGCCGCCTCAGCCGCGGACTCGACGGGGAACGCCTGCGGCGCTTTCTCAATGCTCTCCTGAAAGGACAGCAAGAGGATAATGTATGGCGTCGTATGCAAGAACAACTGGATTTAACACCGGAAGGCATCGCCAAATCTGAAAGTCGCGGAACCAAGGATCCATCACATGATTCTTAATAAACAAAATGTGCTCAAAATGTGCCGCGAGAACCTCTCGGTGAAGCTGCTGGCATTTACCCTCGCCGCCATCTCAATCTATTCGATCCAGCGTATTACCAACCAGACCGAGGAATTCGAGGTGCCAATCCTGGTCGAGGTCGAGCCGGGCATGGCCATCCTCCGCCAGGATGCGCGCTACGCCTACATCACCTGTCGCGGATCCCGCGAAGATTTACGCCGGGTGGATCAAAACCAGCTGCGATTGATGGTACGAACCAAAACAGCCGGTATTGCCGGAACCGAAATCGTCCCGATCGGCTTTCGTAATGTACAGGGTGTGCCCCGTTCCATTACCGTCACCAAGGTCAGACCCAATCTACTCAACCTCACCTTTGACCGCGAAATCGAAAAACAAATCAGCGTGGCCCGACCGGAATTGGCCGGACGCCCCGCCATCGGACGCGCCGAGATAGAATTTTCCCCGAAAATCGTAACCGTCCGGGGCCCCCAGCAACTGCTGGCCGACCTCAAAATCATGCAAACACAACCCATTGATGTTGAAAATGCATCGGTTTCCTTCTCGCGCGAGCTGCCCGTTCTCATCGAAGATGAAACCGGCGTTTGGGAGGTTATTCCGCAAAACATTACGGCACGGGTCAATATTGTCACTGAAGCCATCAACCGCGAATGGACGGATCTGCCCATCCTGATTCTGCGCAATCCCGATACGGGCCTCGTATTTACACCCACACCCGCCACCGTCAGTGTCAACCTGCGCGGCAGCCCGCAAGCCGTCAACGAAATGGAATCCTCAGACATTCGCGTATTTATCGATTGCACGGCCATTGCCGAACCCGGCATCTACGAATTGCCGGCCTCCGCGTTCTGGGCGCGTTCTATCGATAGCAGCAGTGCCGTCACCCCCCCGGTTATCTCGGTTACGGCAAAACATATCCCCGCACCGCTCACAAACGAAACGACAAACACCAGTGCGGATCTTGCATCTGCCGAAGCAGCGACTGCGGGCACCCAAACCAGTGCCACGCCCTCCGACGATGGGCAAGACGATTAAATCACCATGACAAAAGAACCCAAAACGGAATATCCATCCAGTACGCGTGTCGTAACAGGCGTCATCACCATGCTCTTTGCCGTGATCAACCTTCTTAGCCTGCTCTCCTATGATTGGCGGGATATCGCTATTTTGCAGACGCCAGCCAATCTGCCACCGTCAAACTGGATCGGCCCTCTCGGGGCATGGTCGGCTTTCCTTGCGCTCAATCTGGCAGGGATCGGCGCCTTTGTCGTGCCCATCTGGCTCATGATCATCGGCACCCTCCTGATTGTTTATCGCGGAAACATCCGCAAAAAAACCCTCTGGATTGCCATTTCTCTCGGATTGTTCGCTTCCGTGGTCGATTTACACGGCGGCTTTCGGATCCGCGAGGCATACAACCTGGCACACGAAGGCGGACTCTTGGGCTGGATGATCACGCACGGATTGCTCATTCGCTGGTTGAGCCCTCTCGGCGCCGGACTCATCCTCTGGTCCTTGCTGCTAGCCGCATTGCTTATGGCGATCGGACCGCATAACGTCTATATCGGCATGCAATACGCCATCGCAGGCAGCACGCTCGGATGGGAATTTCTCACCAGCAAATACGCCCGCTTAGATTCCCGTAATCTAGAAATGGAAAAAGAGGCCCGCGTTCTCCGCCGCGAACAGGCACGCTTGGAAAAAGAACTGCGCAAGCAAGCACGGGCCGAGGCCAGCGCCACCAAAAGCACCCAAAACAACCGGGCAGAGTCGCTCACGGAAGACGCGGAACCCGGCAAAAAGCGCCTGACTGCGGAACTGCGCACTGCTGGCATCTTGAAGAAGAAGCCCACCAGAAAGAAATCAAGCGATATCGACACGGAAGACGACGATGACTTGGATATCACGCCCAAGGGACCGCCCTTACCACCTCCGGTCATTGATCCCGACAAGGCGCAATTCCCCAATTACCAATTACCCCCCCTATCCTTGCTGAATGAACCGCCCAGGGAGGGACGCGGCAACAATCTGAGCGACAATCAGGCAATCGGGGTGCTGCTCGTACAAACGCTGGATGAATTCGGAATCAGCGCAGAAATTTCCAGCATCAAACAAGGCCCCGTTGTGACCCGCTACGAGATCCTCCCGGCACGGGGGGTCCGTGTCGAACGCATCGCCGCCCTATCCAATAATCTCGCGCTTGCGCTCAAGGCACACAGCTTACGCGTGCAGGCTCCCGTCCCCGGCAAAGGGGTTGTCGGCATTGAAGTGCCCAATGAAACCGCCAAAATGGTGCTCATCCGCGACCTGATCGAATGCGACGAGTGGCGCGCAGGAACAGCACGCCTACCACTTGTGCTCGGCAAAGACGTCGGCGGAAAAAATGTAATTGCTGATCTTGCCAAAATGCCGCATCTGCTCGTGGCTGGCGCAACCGGCGCTGGCAAATCCGTCTGCATCAACTCCATGCTTTCAGGACTATTCATGTGCAAAACGCCCGACGAGCTGCGCCTCATCCTCGTCGACCCGAAAATTGTCGAATTTTCGATCTACAATGACCTGCCGCATCTTGTGGTGCCGGTCATAACCGACCCGAAAAAAGTTGCCCTGAGCTTGCGCTGGGCCATCACGGAAATGGAAAACCGCTACAAGATGTTCGCCAAGGCACGCGTGCGCAATATTGAAGGCTTCAATAATCGACATACGGCTTTCCAAGGCGAACTCTTCACGGATCAAACCACGGACACCACCAGAAAGGATGATCTCCCGCCCTCTGTACCCTATATCGTGATCGTCATCGACGAACTGGCCGATCTCATGCTGGCCGCCGGGGCGGAAATCGAAAATAGCATTGCCCGCCTGGCACAACTGTCACGTGCTGTTGGTATCCATATGATTATCGCAACCCAGCGCCCATCGGTAAACGTCATCACAGGAACCATCAAGGCAAACTTCCCCGCCCGTATCGCATTCCAAGTCGCCCAAAAAGTCGATAGTCGCACCATTCTCGATCAATCCGGTGCCGACAAACTACTGGGACAAGGCGACATGCTCTATGCACCACCCGCATCCAGTAAACTCATCCGGGCCCAAGGTGCCATGATCACAGATCAGGAAGTCGAGCGCCTCGTCAACTTCATGAAAGAACAGGCTGAACCAGCCTTCGAAATGGAAATCAAAAACAAACTGGAAAAATCGTCAGCATCGCCCGATTCCATGGATGACGGGGAAGACGACGAGCTCGTGGAACAAGCCATTGCCATCATACGGGAAACAAGCCGCGCCTCGACCTCATCCCTCCAACGGCGCATGCGCATCGGATATACGCGCGCCGCAAGAATTATCGACATTCTGGAAGAACGTGGTATCGTTGGACCTCCGTGCGGTGCAGGCCCGAGGGAAATCCTGATCGATCTGGATGTCGAGACAGACGACGAAGACTTCGCACCCGATGACGAAACCGACCTCGAAAATCCCGTTGAAGAGGATTGATCATGGCTATAGGACCCATATTACGAGAAGCACGTCAAAAAAAACAACTGACGACATCGCAGGTCGCCGAGATGACACGCATGAAAGTGCAGATTGTCGATGATCTCGAAAATGACGATTTTCATCGCATTGCTGCGACCATCTACGGCAAAGGGTTCATCAAACTCTTTGCTGAATGCGTGGAACTGGATCCGGAACCCCTCCTCGCTGATTACATGAGCCAGGTCGGATCGCCTACCCCACAAAAACTTCCCGTGCCGCCGGAACCGCAAACCAGCACACCAACCCCTGCCGCCACGGCCACTACCCCCGAATCAGACACATCCGCAGACACCGCACCCGCTGATGATCTATTTACCTATGCCAGTAAACCAAAACAATTTCCCCCCCCTGCCGCAGCCGGACGGGACAGACCGCCCACAACACGCAAAACGACCATCGCCACGCACCTACCGGATCTTTCCACCATCCCAAAGACCCTGCATGAAATCTATACAAACGCACGGACCCAGCTCACGAAATGGGGGGATGCGATTATCAGGAAAATCACCGAGACCGGTACGCACGATAAATGGATTCAACGCGGACTCCTCGCATTCGGCATTCTCGTCGTTATCCTCATTCTCATTCCGCTGGCACGCGTCCTCTTCTCCCGTTCCACACCAGCCCCACTGCCGGATGACGAGCTCATCTTGTTTGTAACACCCCCGGAGCCGTATCTTGAGTAGCCCGAAACTTTCCGTCGGCTTTCTCAGCCTGGGATGCCCGAAAAATCTGGTCGACGCGCAACTCATGGCCGAGTCGCTGCTGGAACAAGGATTGCAACTTTCCGCCAACCCGGAAACTGCAGACGTCATCATCGTCAATACCTGCGCGTTCATCGAGGACGCCCGCACCGAATCGTTAGATGCCATCGAGGATGCCTGCGCACACAAAGCCACCGGCAAATGTCGCGCCGTACTCGTAGCCGGATGCATGCCGCAACGGTACCAGCATCGCCTGCAGGACGCCTGCCCCGAAGTCGACGCCTTCATCGGACTCGACCAGATTGATCAGGCCGGCACGATTATCCGCCAGGCCGTTGCCGCCAATGAAACCGTTTTCTCCGTTTCAAGAGTTTCCCGCCGCATCTTTGAGCCCAAGGGATCAGTCGTGTTCAGCACCGGGGCCCATGCTTTTCTCAAAATCGCCGAAGGCTGTAATCACGGGTGCGCTTTCTGCGCCATTCCCGGCATACGGGGCAGACTGCGCTCGCGTTCGATCGATGCCATTGTCAAAGAAGCCCGGATGCTACTACGCAAGGGCTTTCACGAAATCGACCTGATCGCACAAGATATCATGGCCTATGGCAAGGACCTCAACCAGACCGCATCATTAACCGCACTGCTCGAGGCCTTAGCTCCAATCGGAGACGACTTCTGGATCCGTCTGCTATATGGATACCCCTCCCTGCTGTCCGACAAACTACTCGAAACCATCGCCAATCATCAGGTGATTTGTAACTACCTCGATATACCCATTCAACATAGCCACCCGGATATTCTCAGAGCCATGCGCCGCGCAGGCACCATAAAATCCCTGCAGGGTATGCCCGCGCGCATGCGAGCAATCCTGCCGGATGCCGCACTACGAACGACAGCACTCGTAGGCTTCCCGGGCGAAACGAATGAGCACTTCCAACATCTGAGAGAATATCTTGCCAGCGCCGACTTTGATCATGTTGGTGTCTTCTGCTATTCCTCTGAAGAAGGAACCCCTGCGGCAGATTTACCCTATCCCGTACCTCCTGAAATCGCCCGGGAACGCCAGGAAATACTCATGCAGGATCAGCGTAAACGCGTACAGAAACGCTTGCGAAAAACAAAAGGGAAACGCGCACGTGTTTTAATCGATGGCCACGGGCCCGTTAACGGCGAACTGCGGGCGCGAAACCAGGGGCAAGCTCCCGACGTGGATGGCATTGTACGCATCCAGCATGCACCCAAGGCATGGAAAACCGGTATGTTCGTCGAGGTACAATATATCGGATTCCGCGGCTACGACGTACTGGCGCATCCCAGCCAGATGCATCCCTGATCAAAAGTACCACTATTCCTCAATCCGTACAGGCGTACCGGAAGGAATATACAGGAAGAACTCTTCCACTTCCTCATTGAGCATGCGAATGCAGCCGGCACTTTCCTCGTGCCCAATGCTTTCCGGCTCCCACGTACCATGTATCCCGTATCCGCGCACGCGGGGCGTTTCTCCGGTTGCTTCAATCGAAAGCCAACGTGTTCCCAAGACATTGTCAGGATGCCCGAATGGAACTTCTCGCCCGTCGGGCGGCCACCATGAAGGATCCACGATCTTGTCACGTACCACAAATGTGCCTACCGGGGTTTTGCCAAACTCTCCCGTGCCCACACGATAACGCTTGAAAAATGCCCCGTTCAAATAAACAACCATGTCGCGGCGCGTCTTGTTGGCAACAACCTCGAAAGCACCCCGAAATACGCGCAGGCGATCCCCCAGACGAATACGATCAGGATTCGTGATCGCGTTGCCCTGCTGAATCAAATCGACCGTTGTCCCGAACCGACGCGCAATCAATCGAAGTTGGTCACCACGCTGAATCACATACGCTTCTTTTTCCGGCATCGGCCGCTGCGAAAAAAGCAGCGCAATATGAATTTCACCCAGCGGTTTCTCGATTTCCGCACGCACAGACGCGTCCGTCGCCAACCCCAACGCACGCTGATACAATTCGCGCGCTGCTTGCAACTGATCGGCCTGCCGATGCTGTTCGGCTTGCTGCATCAAAGCCGATACATCCCCGGGCAATGCTACCGGAACCGACGGCACCGCGACGGGGGGCTGACGGCGTTGCGGGCGGTCCATCCGTGGTACCACCTCCCCTGCCTGCGTAGCCGCAACAGGAACAGCGATAACCTCGGAAACCGTTTCACGGCGCGGTCGCCGCACAAACCACACAAAAGCCACGACAACCAGCAAAAAAACAAGAACCGGTATCCATGGCCGACGCTTCGGTGCGCGATAATTACTGAATTCCTTTACTTTCATATGCAAGACCTTAGCACGTCGGATCAAATACGATCACGCAAAAAATGCATTAGAACCCAAAGATTGTCCGAAAGGGAACCGTTTGGCCATACCGCCGGGCAATATCACGCATTTCACGCAAATACGCACGATCCCGGGTCTGGGTATAAAGCGCGATCAACCGATACATTTTCTGCTGGCTCCAACCATCACGAATCGTCGCGTCGCCCACCCCATCCCCGGCAAGCACCAGCGGCAAATCAAAAACCATATCACTGCGCTGCACGCCTGCACGCCCGGCCGCATGAAATACCAGCCGCTCTTCCGTGCGCGCAAAACGGCCATAAAGAACCAATGGACGATCCAGATACAAATTGCCCGGACGCAAGGGATAGCCCTCGATGCCAGCGCCTGAACCAAACCGTACACGCAGATCACCAAGCACCGGACGACTCACAGAACGGATAATAGCATACAGATCATCCGGAATATCCCAGCGTCCCGCACGCACGACGCGGGCTTCCCCCATGTTGAAATGACTCAACATATCCAGCAAATACTTGTTAGCATAATCCGCCACACCCAGCGTAAAGATCGATATCCGTCCGGCGTTCTCGCGCGTGAAGCGGGCAATCACCTCCGTGCTGTCGGTGATACCACTATGCATCAGACCATCCGTAACAACGATCGCAATCACGGGACGATCGGGATCGGTCTCGAGCGCAAGCAAATCACGCATCGATGTCAGAAAATCCGTATTCCCTTCCGCTTGCATCGCGGCAATAAACTGGCGGGCAATCCCGTCATTCTCCGTATTACGGAATACCCAGTCTGGAAATGCGTAGGTTGTGCGCTCTACAAATTTGGCCACATTCAATCGATCCTGCGGGCCAATATGCGCGAACCCACGGCGAAATCCTTCCCGACTGAAATGCAGACGGCGCTCGGCTATCGTCGCCGATGTATCTTGTACCAGCAAAATATCCTTCGGCATCGTCGGCAATACGTCCGCCCCGGCACGCGCAATCGTCAAACGAAAGTATCCGTGCGACTCACCGGGGCGGATAAATGTCTCAACACGGGCGGCCAGCACGGTTTCGATCGGAGCCGCATCGGTAATCTCATCAGGCCGCTCTTCAAATAGTTCGGGATCACCCTGCGCACGGATCGAAACCGCCGAGGGCCCCGTCTCCAGCAGCGCACCGGGAAGCGGGAAACGACCATGCCCATCCCCAATCTCGGCCAGCGTTGGCACCGTCAAACGCGTCGACATCTCTGCACGCACGAAAATATCGGCCACATCAATGGGCAAGGTAATATCGGGGGCCACCAACGCCCGCTCAATCGCGGGGATTTCCCTGCGCGGCAACGGCAGATCAGGACCCGTAACCGCACGGGTTTCTACCACCAGAATTTCTTGCCGCGGCTGCCATGTCGCCGCAAGCGGGGGCAATGCCATTTCTGATGGTGCTTCAAAATCGGGCAACGCCGCTGGCGCGCGTAATGCCGGCGGCTCAATTGCTGCTGTAACCGGAGGCATTTGGAGCGCCTCGAGATTTGCCCCGATATCGCCCACCCCTGTCCCCATTGCATCCAGTGCCCGCAGCGCTTCCAGCACAGGTGCAGGGTCCACCGCTACATCCACTCGATCCACTACCATCGCATCAAAGCGCCTGGCAGGCTTTTCCATCTCTTTCCACGCCAGTAGCGAAAAATCAACACGCGAAGCCAACCAGGCCATTAAACCATGCGCAACAATCGACAACAGCACTGCCGATAGCGCCACCGCCCATTGACCGCGAATGCGCGTGTCAACCTCCCAGCCACCGAAACTGGCATCTTCAAGGTTTTTTCGCTTGCGTCCTACAATGCCCATTTATCCCTCGCTTGTACCGTCCAATGGCTCTCTGGATAACGCGCCCGCAACTCGGCAACCACCTTCTCCCGCTCATCCGGCTGACCCAGCAAATCAAACGACGTTGCCGCCAAATACAAACTCTCCGGTACAACGTCCGGATCATTGTACAGAATGCCTACACTCAGGAATAATCGCACGGCATCAGCCGTCCGTTCATCGGCAAACGCAACCTTCCCAAGCCCTACAAGCGCCCGGGAACGCACCGCATCCGCCTCGCGCCCGACCGCCAACTCGGATACCTGGCGCAAAAAGGAATCCGCCTCGGCCAATTCCTTACGCTCCAGCAACAGCAACCCCAATCGTAGCGCCGCCTCGCCCGCATATGTCGTGCGCGTCGCAAGGGAAAGCGCACTTCGCCAGGAACGTTCCGCACCCGGCGTATCCCCCTGCGCCGCCAATGCACGCCCCATCAGAGCATGCCCTGCCTGCTGCCATACCGGTTCTTCGTGCCCCGCCAGAAGCGCAGCAGCAGCACCCATCTGCACAAAATCCTCGTTGGCACCATGCTGGCTCGCCAGCCACTCCAGCAACACCGGCGGAAACTTTCCCCGCAAGGGTGACGCAAGCAACGCATGCAGCAAGGTCGCTGATTCGTCCGGTCGATCCAGTCGCTGTAAAACCAACCCTAACTGGAACTGGGCTTCACGGCGCAACTCCTCCCGACTCGCTACCGGCAGGGCCTGACGCAAGAATGATTCTGCCTCCGCATACCGCTCGGCCTCGAAATGCAGCATGCCCTGCCAGTAAAGACGATCGGCCTGATAGCGACTATCCGGAAAACGCCGCTGCAATTCGGCCAGACTGGCAAGTGCCTCGCGATTGCGCTGCAGCCGGATCTCACCCATCGCTTTCTGGTACCACGCTTCCTCCGCCAGGGCCGACTCCGGATATTGCTCGCCCAACTGATGCCAATCGCGCACCGCCTCCTCGTAGGCATTCGCCTGCGCCAAGGCATAACCAGAAGCAAACAACGCCTGCGGTGCCACTTCGGCAGACGGAAAATCGGCCACCAATTGCAAATAATATTGCGATGCCTCGCGGTAAGATCCCTGTTGTTGCAAATGATGCGCCAGCCGGAAAAGGGCATCCCGTAAACGCTCGGTGTGGCCGGCCTCTCGCACAACAAGCCGATAGTGCTGCACCGCCTCCGCCGACCGCTGCAAAGCGGCATACGATTCACCCAACAGCCAGTTTACATCCACGCGCCGATCCTGCACCCGACGAATTTGACTGGCCGCCTGGATGGCCGCCTCGAAATGCCCGGCCTGATAATAGGCCACCGCAGTTTCATAGCGCGATGCATCGGCAAATCGACTCCCCGGAAACCGCGTCAGCAAATCCGCATACGTCGCCGCAGCTCGTTCAGTCTGCAAAAGTTGCCGCTGACTGTTCGCAAGCAGATACAGCCACTCGTCCGTCATATCGTCATCCGGATTTTCTGCCAAAGCGAGCTGCGCAACCGCCAGCGCCTCTGCAAATAAATCCGCACGCAGTGCTGACCAGGC
>JBLRXB010000016.1:0-21665 GCA_047920915.1 Kiritimatiellia bacterium | reverse complement strand
GTATTATCTGATGAGCCTGCCGCGCGACATTCGTGCCTTCGCCAAGGCCTCTCGTCAACACTGGGGGGTCGAGAACAACGTCCACTGGGTACTCGATGTTGTGTTCAATGAGGATCAGAACCGCGCGCGTGAAGGCTTTGCCGCCCAGAATCTCGCCACGCTACGCAGGCTGGCCCTCAACGTGCTTAAACGCGACAAAAGTAAATGCAGCATGCGTCTAAAGGTTAAAAAGGCCGGATGGAATCATGACTTTCTCTTTGGTCTTCTGGGCATCAACCCAGAATAAATCCACGCCGTCAGAAACCTAGCCAGCTTCGCTGAAAGTGTTCAGGGGTTCAGCGTTCAGGATGGTCGCCCTTTCGTCTTTCCTGAACGCTGAACACTATGCGCACCAAGATGTTACAAACCTCAAAAACAAATGTTCGACTCATCTACTCAAACAATCTTCGATTAAGGAGCTAAACTATGACACCCTCACTCCAATTCGACTCTAAACCCGACAACCATCGTTGTAATTACCCATCACACGAGCCGGTTTGCTATTGCTTCTGATAGGGTGCATGACCTACGATTCCACCTTTTGACATCCTACCCCAGAATTGCGCATGACACGTCAAATCCTATTACTCTTGCTGGGCGTACTTGCCTGTTCCTCGGCCGCGATTTTTATCCGTAATAGTCAGGTGCACCCCATCATGCTGTCAGCGGCCAGACTCTTGCTCGCCGCCATTGCACTCACACCCGTTTTCCTGCGGGATCTCAAACATCACCGCGGACAAGGCATGTCAAGACGGGAGCTCACGGCATCCATCCTTCCCGGTATTATTCTAGGTATTCACTTCATCACGTGGAACATCGGTATCCGCATGACCAATGTGGCCAACGGCAGCCTTATTGTGAATCTCGTACCGATGGCTATGCCGGTTGTCCTATACATGCTGATACGCGAAAAACTCACACGCCGCGAAGCCTTGGCAACCGGAATTGCGATCGCGGGTACGGCCATGCTGGTTTACGCCGACTATCATCTCGATCCCCAGTATTTCCTGGGGGATCTCATCTGCTTCGGCTCGATGATCTTCTTCTGCATCTATCTGGCGCTCAGCCGCCGCTATCGCCAATCGCGCAGTATCTGGCTGTACGTGGTACCCTTATATGCCCTGGCTGGAACCTTTTGCCTGCTAACGGCCATCATCTGGGGAACCATCACCCGGAACCCCGAAGTTCTGCCCCACTGGTATGCCCCGCGCGAGTGGATCTGGCTTGTATGCCTCGCATTGATCCCCACCATCACGGGACACTCCATCTTGAATCACGCCATGAAGAAACTACGCGGACAGGTCGTAAGCATCATTAATCTCACGCAATTCGCCTTTGCCGGCATGCTCGCCTGGATGATATTCGGCGAAGTCCCCCACTGGTCCCTGTATGGTACCGCAATGATTTTAGCCTGGTCTGCCTATCTCGTTGTAACGGCAAAAAACTCAGATGCCTAGATTCGACAGCATCGTGCAGATACCATTCACAATTTCCACGGCCTTGGGATGCTCGACCTCGATATCCTTCACCGATTCCGCCAGACCGTCAACCGCATGCTGCAACAAGCTCGGATTACGTGTGCTGCGCGTTGCCTCATGGGCGGCGATCCCGGCAAATGAGGCGATACTCTCGGCATGTTCTCCGCCAATCTCATCGACCTCGTCCTTCAATGCCGCCAACATGCCGAGCAATTCCTGGCGCTGGCCCGCATCCAGACCATCGACCTGCGCGAGTTTCCGTTCGATCCGCTCTATCAACTGCCTGCCCATGCTATCCTCCTGCCTTTGTACCAAACGCCTCTTATCGTGCCTCAAATCCGGATGCACGAAAATCCTTTACACTCAACTGCAACATCGACTGGCCCCGGAAGTGATTTCGCTGTAACTGAAACAAAACATCCAGTGGCCCTTCTGGCACTTTGCGGTATCCCAAACCATACCCGATGGCATCCCGTTGGGTCGCACCACTCACCAAAGTCAGCTTCAGGTGATTATCTCCCACAACCTTGGCTGGCCCCTGCACACGTATATTGCGCACCCCCCAAATCGGCGTCTGGTTCCCGAGACCCATCGGCTGCAAACACTTCACGGCGTCCAATAAAGCATCGTCTGCCTCGGATAGACTGATCCAAGCATCCACCTCGAACTGCTCGGTCATCTCTTCGCCGGCCAAGGATGTGCGGCACCCCTCTTCAAATGCCTGCCGGAAGTCCCCAATCTGGCTTTGCTGGATCACGAATCCCGCCGAGGAAGTATAACCACCATAATCCTCAAGATACGGCATACAATTACGGAATATCGCCTCCAGATTCACATTGGCAGCACTCCGGCAAGAGCCCCGCCCGTTGCCGTTCTCGTCACAGGAAATCACAACGGCTGGTCGATGAAACCGGCCACATAAGCGTGCGGCCACGATCCCGATCGTACCGATGTGCCACCCCTGACCGACCGCAACCAGACCACAGGCATTTTCCTTGACGGCACTCGCAACGCTCTCGGTCGCCTCTTGCAACACACCATCCTCAATCCGGCGACGTTCGCGGTTACAGGCATCCAGTTGACCCGCCAATCGCCGCGCCTCCATGCCATCCAACTCCCGTAACAACCGTAAAGCCAGATCAGGATTCCCCACCCGCCCCGCCGCGCCAAGCCGAGGCTCCATCAGAAAACCGACTTCATAACTGCCAATCTCGGTGCGCAACCCAGCCGCACGTATCAGCGCTAAAACCCCCGGCCGCCGCTTGGAAACATTATTCAGCAACTCCAGCCCGTAATAGGCCAATATACGATTATCCCCCGTCAATAGCATCAAATCAGAAATGGTACCAATCGCAACCAGATCAAGATGTTGCCACAAATCCAACGTCTCAGCCGCAGCGATACCCGCAGCAATGGCCCCCGAACGCAAGGCACGGCAAAACACAAACGCCAAACCGGATGAGGACATCGTTTGCATTGCCTCCGGAAAATCTTCCTGCACGGGACTGATCAGGGCCACCGCAGCAGGGCGTGGCGCGCCATAGGGACGGTGATGATCAATCACGATGACGTCGACCCCGGCCTCGCGCGCCTCTGCTACCGAATTTTCCGAGCGCATGCCGCAATCAGCCGTAATAATCAACCCCGGGCCATTTGCAGCCAGCACCTTATCCAACGCGCCCAATGTAAACCCGAAACCATCTTCGGCCCGCTTCGGAATAAAATGATCCACTTGCGCACCCAGCGGTACCAACACCTCCAGAAGTATCGCCGTTGCCGTCAAACCATCGCAATCGTAATCACCATAAACCGTGATCTTTTCCTGGGTTTGAATCGCATGCAGCGTCCGCTCCACCGCCGCAGTCATCCCCGGAACCGAAAACGGATCGGTCAGCTGCGACAATGCTGGCTGTAGAAACCGCTCCGCCCCCGCAACATCACAAATACCACGGCCAGCCAGCACGCGGGCCAACGCAAGCGGAATCTTGACCGATGTGGCCAACGCATCCGCGATAGCTTCATCATACGGAACAATATTCCACTGATTGAGTTGTGCGACTGCTGCCATAGGGCTTATACCTGATGATCTGTTACGGCAAAGTCCGGCTTGCGCCCCCGATACCACAACAGCACAACCGGCGTTGCAATAAAGATCGAGGAATACGTGCCGACGAGTACACCAATACATAATGCCAGCGCAAAGTCAAAGATCGCACCACCGCCAAAAATCAATAGCATCACGATTGTAATGAGCGTGGTAAGCGAAGTCAGCACCGTGCGGCCCAAGGTCTCATTGATACTCAAGTTACAAATCGTGAGAAAATCCTTACCCCGGATCAGTTTCAAATCCTCCCGGATCCGGTCAAACACCACAATCGTGTCATTGACGGAATATCCCACAATGGTTAACAGCGCCGCCACAATCGGCAAACTGATCTGGCGCCCGAAAAGCGCATACAATCCCATCGTAAAGAGCACATCATGCACCAGAGCCGCAATGGCCCCCAAGGCAAACCCGAACTCGAAACGCCAGGAAATGTAGATAATAATCCCAGCCAAGGCCAGCACAATGGACCACACCGCGCTGCGCTTGAGCTCGTCACCAATTTCGGCACCAACCTCATCCATCGCAATGACCTCAAACCCGGCCCCGGCAAAGCGCTCTGCCAAAACCGTGCGTATGATTTCCGCCTGCCTGCGCGCCGGATCCGTATCGGCACCAGCCTTGATTTGGAGCGTGCTCACTTGCGGGCTATCCAACTCACGCTGATACTGGATCACAGAATTACCAACTCCGGCAGCCACCAGTTCCGCCCGCAGCGCATCCACCGCAACAGGCTCTCCCCCGCCTTCAACAGAGGCAAAACGGAAAGTCGTCGCCGACCCGCCTGTGAAATCCACCCCGAATACATCGCCCGGTGCCCGCACGGCCCGTGTCACCAACAAGCCCCCGGTAATGACGATCACCGCAAGTGACAACGCCATCGCCACCTTGCGCTTGCTAATGAAATCAACCGATGTCTTGTTGGGGAATAAACTCAACATCCGCAATGTTTTCAGCGGCGTGTATTCTGCCAACGTACCGAATACCAGCTTCGTCACCACCAGAGACGTATACATACTGACCAGAATACCGCCGCACAACGTCACGGCAAAACCACGAATCGGACCGGAACCGAAGATAAACAGAATCACCCCCGTCATAAGAGTCGTCACATTCGCATCCATAATCGTAACGAACGCACGATCATATCCCGCGGAAATGGCAGCCCAGAAGCGCTTGCCGCTCTTAAGCTCTTCGCGCATACGCTCGAAAATCAGCACATTCGCATCCACGGCCATACCGATCGTAAGCAGAATGCCGGCTACACCGGGCAGTGTCAGCACCGGTAGCGTCATGCCACCCCCGCGACCCATGCTCATAAACCCAGCCGCCACAATCATACCCAGCGGGAGCAGCAGCATATTCAGCACCAAAGCCGCATTGGCCACAATACCGCTCAGTTGGTAATACACCACCATGAACAACAATACGCCGACCCCACCGATGATAATCGAGCGCATACCACTGGCGATCGAATCCTGCCCAAGGCTCGGTGCCACGTAGCGCTTCTCCTCGATCCGGACCCGCGTAGGCAAGGCCCCCGAACGCAACACATTTACCAGCCGCACCGCTTCTTCGCGCGAAAAATTACCGGTAATTTGCGCCCGACCACCATAAATCGGTTCATTAATACGTGGGGCAGAATACAAGGTTCCATCAATCACAATTCCCAGCAAACGCCCCTCGTTTTGCTCGGTAATCTGCCCGAATCGTGTCGCGCCCCGAGACATAAATTCAATCCCCACCGCCGGCAGGTTCATATTCGTGAACTCCAGCGAGGCATTGCGCAAATCCGTACTGCGTAAAACCGGTGTGCGATGCACAAAGTGCGGCGTATATACGACACGCCCCTGGATCTCACGCTGCTCCATCAACAATTCATAACGCGGGCTGGGAATCTCGAAACGGCCCGTTTCCTCGCGAAATGCCAAATCACGCTGCTCCGCCGGCACATCCCCTGAAGGAATGTAATAGCGAGTTCCCTGCACGGTCACAATCTGCCACCCCCGCGGGGCTAGCCCCTCGGACAGCATGCGCTCGGTTAGCCGGAAACTGTCCTCGTGCACCATACGAAATTCCAGAAAACCAACACTCAAGATCAACTGCTCAGCTTCTTCCCGACGATCTTCACCGATCCCCGGCAACTGAATTTCAATCCGATCCGACTTTTTAACAATGCTGGGCTCCTCAATGCCAAGCAAATTCAAACGATTCCGCAAAACCTCGATCGAACGATCAAGTGCGCCATCCAGGGCATCACTAATCTGTATGCGCAGCTGCTCCGCACTCAGCTCCGGCCCCTCGTGTGCCGCCAGCAGATCCTCCTCGATCTTGACCTCGTCAACCTTTACCACAAAACTGATACCACCACGCAGATCCAACCCAAATCGAACCTTTTCATGCCACGGCATCACGCGAGATAACGACGCAGCCACCAACGCTACCAACAATATCCAATTCCACCAGGCATGCTTCTTCATATTTCCTGCTTCCCTCTATTCGTTTCAATTCGGCGAAACCCGTCCACGGGACAACCTACTCTTCCTCGTCAGAAATCTTCTCGCCCTTGTCAACCACGCGACTCACCGCGCCCCGTAATACTTCCACCTTCACATTGTCAGCAACCTTGATCACAAACGTCGCATCCTTCACATTCGTGATCGTGCCCAGAACACCACCACCAAAAACAACCTTGGTCCCGCTCTTGAGATTCTCAATCATCTCGCGGCGCTCTTTCTCCTTGCGCTGCTGCGGACGAATCATCATGAAATACAAAATACCGAAAATCAAAATCATCGGTACCATCATTTGAAACATGCCACTTCCTTGCGCATTCCCCAGAACCATCAAATCCATCATCTTACCATCTCCTCGTTTCTGCTGTAATTATCTTGTCCCCAAAATCATCCTGTCAAAACACCGAGCCACGCTCCGCATCCAGCACCGACGCCGCAAACGCCCCGAAGCACCCATTTCGAATCGCCGCGCGCATTTCCCGCATAAAACACATGTAGCGATGTATGTTGTGCCATGTCAATAACCGCAACCCCAGAATTTCTCCCGCATGCAGTAAATGCCGCACATACGAACGCGTGAAGTTCCGGCAAACATAACAATCACAGCCCTCCTCAACAGGCCGCTGATCAAGCCGGTTATAGGAAGCCTTGACGGGATATACCCCCGCCCGCGTAAACGCCGAACCATTGCGCGCATAGCGCGTGGGCATCACACAATCAAACATATCGACCCCCATCGCCACCGCCTGCACCATCTGCGACATTCGCCCCACCCCCATCAGGTAGCGCGGACGCTCCGGCGGCAACTCCGCCACGCCATCCGCAACCCCCTTCATCAAAATATCCTCCGGCTCTCCCACACTCACGCCACCAACCGCATAGCCATCAAACCCCATGCTAACCAGCTCGCGAGCGCAATGCCGACGCAAATCCTCAAAAACACCACCTTGCACTATGCCAAAGACCAACTGTCCGGGCGCACGCGGCTGCTCCAGACATCGAGCGGCCCAGTTTAAGGTTCGGGCCGTTGACTGACAAGCGTAATCGCGCCCCGCCCCGGCCGGCAGGCACTCGTCAAATACCATGGCAATATCCGAACCCAGAATCCGCTGGATCTCCATCGCCTCAACCGGCCCCAGAAACAGACGGCTACCATCGAGATGCGACTGGAAAACAACACCATCAGCCTGGATCTTGCGCGTATCCGCCAAACTGAAAACCTGATATCCGCCACTATCGGTTAAAATGGGGTGCGACCACCCCATAAAACGATGCAACCCCCCCGCCGCAGCGATCACCTCCATCCCCGGACGCAAATGCAAATGATACGTATTCCCCAATAAAATCGATACGCCCAGTTCTTCCAGCTCCAAGGGACACATCGACTTTACGCTCGCCTGTGTACCAACCGGCATAAATACCGGCGTTTCCACCACCCCATGCGCCGTGTGCAAGGCACCACAACGCGCCTGGGTGCTGCCATCTTCCGCCAGCACATTGAAGGTGCCCGGCCTACCGCTAGCCAGATTATCAACGACAGATACGCTCATAAGCCCAGTTCATCCTGCCGCGACTTGCCGGGAACGATACCAAAACGTTCATAGCACAATGGCGTAACTACCCGCCCCTTGGGGGTGCGTGCCATATACCCCTCCTGAATCAGATACGGCTCATACACCTCTTCGATCGTGTCCGATTCCTCCCCCACCGAAACCGCAATATTACTTAACCCCACCGGACCGCCACCAAACTTGCGCATAATCGTCTCCAGAATGCGCTTGTCCATGTCATCCAGACCATGCTTGTCAATCTCCAGCATTTCCAGCGCCTGATCAGCCACCACGCGGTCAATCCGGTTATCCGCTCGCACCTGGGCATAATCCCGCACGCGCCGCAATAAATTATTCGCAATCCGCGGCGTACCACGGGCACGCCCGGCAATCTCATCCGCGCCATCATCCTCGATCTCCACACCCAGCAGCCTGGCCGAACGGTGCACAATCTTTACCAGTGTGGCCGTGTCATAATAATCCAGCCGGTTATTCAAACCAAAGCGCGAACGCAGCGGGGCCGAAATCAAACCCCGCCGCGTCGTCGCTCCCACCAACGTAAAACGCGGAATATCCAGACGCACCGAACGCGCATTCGGCCCCTGGTCAATCATGATATCCAGGACAAAATCCTCCATCGCTGAATACAAGTATTCCTCCACCGTCTTTTGCATGCGGTGGATTTCATCGATAAAAAGGATATCACCGCGCTCCAGACTCGTCAGCAGCCCCGCCAAATCGCCCGCCTTATCTATCACCGGGCCCGAAGTAATCCGGATCTGGCTACCCATCTCATTTGCAAGAATCGTCGCCAGCGTCGTTTTGCCCAGTCCCGGCGGCCCCGAAAGCAAGACATGGTCCAGAACATCGCCCCGCTGCCGCGCAGCTTCCACCGCCAGCTCCAGACGCTCCAACACCTTGGGCTGTCCCGCAAAATCCGCAAAACACGCCGGTCGCAGCTTCTGGTCAAAAGCCTGGTCTCTCACATTTAATGTATCTACCGGCCGTTCCATCTGTCCTACCTCGATAACGCAATCTTGATCAATTTTTCCACATCCGTGATCTCAGGATGCTTCTTGCTCGCCGCCAGTACCATCTTGCGGGCATCTTCCTGCTTATACCCCAAGGCGACCAGCGCCAGCAAGGCATCCCGCAATCCCGTGTTCAGCGGATCATCCCCATCATCGGCACCAGCCACAGCTTCCAGTGCCTCGCCCGCCGATAACTTGTGGCGCAACTCCACAACAATCCGCTCGGCCGTCTTCCCGCCGATCCCCGGCACCGAACTGATGCGCTTGACATTCCCCTCAACCACGGCCGCCTTGAGCTCGCGCACGGTCATACCACTCAAGGCACTTAACCCCAGCTTGGGACCAATCCCCGAAACCGCCGTCAGCATCCCGAACAACTGCCGCTCGCCCTCCGTATAAAAACCGTAAAGGATATGCGCATCCTCACGCACATGATCAATCGTCAAAAGGCAAACATCTGCGCCTGTTGCCGGCAGACGGTCATAACTGCTCAACGGAATAAAAACCTCATACCCGAGACCACCGACATCCACCACAACGCGCGTGGGATGCTTCTCCACCAAAAGTCCCTTGACATACGTAATCATACGGCACCCGCTCTGAAACCCACTACTGCCATCATAAGGGCTTACAATCCTTTCGGGCTACACCGCGCGCCTGCTGCAAATGCGTAATCGCAAGTGCCAGCGCATCAGCCGCATCGAGCTGGATATTCGCCTCCATGCCAAGTAGTCGGGCAACCATCTTCATGACCTGCTCTTTTTCGGCACTACCAACACCAACCACCGCCATCTTCACGCGGCGAGGCGCATACTCATACACCGGAATTCCATGTGCGGCACAAGTTGCAATCGCCACCCCCCGCGCCTCTCCCAGCGTCATCGCCGTGCGCACATTCCGGCAATAGAAAGCACCCTCAATCGAGATTTCCTGCGGCTGCGTCTGCCGGATCACATCGCCTAATTGCTCTTGAATCGCCAAAAGACAAGCCGAGTGTGGCCACGCGGGCTTGGTGCGAATGCAGCCATGTACTACCTGCCGCAGACCGCCCCCGGCAAACTCTACTACCCCATAGCCCGTACTGCGGAGCGAGGTGTCCACCCCCAGCACCCTTGTGACACTACTCATGCCTCGTCGCTAACCGCATCCATGACCGCATCCGTCATGTCCATATTCGTGTACACATCCTGCACGTCGTCATTGTCTTCAAGCGCCGCAACAAACTTTAGCACCGAGCGCGCGACGGACGGATCGTCTACCGGAACCGTCAGGTTTGGAATCAAGGTCACTTCCTTGCTGACAACCTCGATCCCCGCAGCTTCCAGGGCATCGCACACATCATTGAATACCGATGGATCCGTCAGAATTTCAAACTGCCCCTCATCATGCACCAAATCCTCGGCACCAGCCTCCAGGGCAACCTCCATGAGCTTTTCCTCTCCCACAACCGATTCGTCCACAATAATCTGGCCCCGCCGGTCAAAAGCCCGGCTCACCGCGCCCTGCTGCGCAAAGCTGGAACCATGCTTGCCAAAAATATGCCGGATCTCGGCCGCCGCACGATTACGGTTGTCCGTCAGAACCTTCACAATCAGCGCGACACCACCACTGGCATAGCCTTCATACACAATCTCCTCGAATGCTGTCGCACCAAGCTCGCCCGTACCCTTCTTGATGGCACGCTCGATATTGTCATTGGGCATGTTGACGCTTTTGCCCTTCTGAATCAGACCACGCAGCGTGATGTTTGCCGACGGGTCACCGCCACCCTGCTGGGCCGCCACCATGATTTCCTTCGCAATCTTGCTGAACACCTTGCCGCGCTTGGCATCCGCCGCACCCTTCTTGTGCTTGATCGTTGCCCATTTACTATGACCGCTCATGCTCCCCCTTTAATTTGTTTAATCGATATTCCTTGCTTGTCAATCCTCATCCTCATGCTTCTCGGCAGCGGCAATCACCTTCTGCGCCACATTCGAAGGTACCTGCTCGTAACGACTGAATGTCATCTCGAAATTACCACGTCCTCCCGTCATGGAACGCAACTCGGCACAATAGCGGAACAATTCCGCCTGCGGCACCTCCGCTGTGATCACTTGCATGCCGCCATCCATATCCACACCCATGATACGACCACGCTTATGATTCAAATCGCCGTTAATGTCGCCCATGCAATCATCCGGGATCGTCACCTTCACCGTCATGATCGGCTCCAGTAAAACCGGCTTCGCCTTGAGCATCGCATCTTTCAGGGCGCGGCCCCCCGCAATCTTGAAAGCCACCTCGGAAGAATCCACATCATGATACGAACCATCATACACCGTCGCCTTCACCCCTGTCACCGTATAGCCAGCCAAGGGACCGCGCACCATCCCCTCAACCAGCCCCTTTTGCACGGCGGGAATAAAGTTTCCAGGAATCACACCACCCACAATTGCATTCACAAACCACTCTTCTTCCCCTTCCGGCAACGGTTCCGCCCGCAAATACACTTCGCCATACTGCCCCCGTCCACCGGATTGCTTCTTGTGCTTGTAATGACCTTCGCCCATAGCAGTTACCGTCTCGCGATACGGAACCTTCGGCTGGCTCAAATCCACACTGACACCGCTGCGGCTCTTCATCAACTCCACCGCAACATCAATGTGAACATCCCCAAGCCCCTGCAAAACAACCTCATGGGTCTCGGCATTGCGGTCCACGGACAGCGTCGGATCTTCTTCAACCACGCGCTTCAGCGCCGTCCCGATCTTGTCCTCATCAGCCTGCGTCCGCGCCGTCACGGCCTGGAACATAACGGGCTTCGGGAAATGAATCGGATCAATCAGTGCCACATGATCCAGCGCACACAACGTATCCCCCACATGGGTGTTTTTCAGCTTGGGAACCGCCACAATATCGCCGGCCGCGGCCGACTCGACAGGCACTTGCTTCTTGCCGCGCACCGCCATCAAATTACCCACATGTTCCTTTTCCTTGCGCGAACTGTTGAGAATTTCACTGTCGCCCTTCAATGTGCCGCCGAACACGCGCACATAGGAAAGCTGCCCCACAAACGGATCATTCACCGACCGGAACACCAACCCCACAAACGGAGCTTCCGGCGCAGAATCAATCGGCTGATCATCCAATGTCTTGTGCGGCACCGTTACCGGCGAAGCCGAAAATCGAGCAATGCCATCCAGCACGGCATCAATGCCAACACCCTTTAGCGGCATCGCCACAAACACCGGCACAAAATGACCATCCGCCACAGCATGCACCAACCCGGCTGCAATCTCCTCTGGCGTCAAAGGCTGCCCCTCCAGGTACTTCTCGATCAGCGTATCATCCGTTTCCGCCGCCAACTCCACCAGACCGCCCTTCGCTTCTTTCACGGCATCAGCCATCGCCGCCGGCACATCCGTCGCACCCAGAATATCGATCACAGCGTCTTTGTCCGACGTCGGCATCACAACCGGCTCACACTTCGTACCGAACGTCTCCTGAATACCAGCCAACGTCTTCGCAAAATCTGTATTATCTTTGTCCAATCCCGTTATCACGATCGCGCGCGACTTCACACCACGACTCTCGCAGCACTGCCAGGCACGCCGCGTGCCCACTTGCACCCCCGCAGCAGCATCCACAACAATCAAACCCGTCTCTGCACTGCGTGCCGCAGCAATCACACTACCAAAAAAATCGGCATACCCCGGCGTATCCGTGAACACCATCTCGTAATCCGCATCGCCGGACTTGTATAGCGCCGAGAACGTCGTCGAAAAAATCGAGATCTTGCGTGCCTTCTCCAGATCCGTGTTGTCGCTCAAACTCGTACCATCTGCCGGCGAGCCCAGTCGATCATTCAACCCTAGTCGATACAGTAAAGCGTCAGTAAGTGTCGTCTTCCCGCTACCCGTATGACCCATGATGGCAAAGTTCCTGACATTCTCGACTGGAATATTCTTCATAGTGCACATTCTCCTAACAGCTCTAACACGGCACCCCATGCGCCTGACATCCGCGCAATATTACACAGAAACAGTTCTCTTGCAACCGTCTTGTGCCAATTTTAATATCGGCCATAGCGTTGGATCGCGGCCATCAGCAGCCGCATACCGCTCAGCCGGCTCCCATTGTTGATCGAGCCTGCCGTGGTGAAATTGAGCCCGCGCGCCGCACGGGCCTGCTCAAAGTCGCGCAAAAATTCCGCCACCATGTTGGCCTCTTCATTGCGACTGAACGTAAACGGCGCCAACTGCCCGTCAATGACCGCATGCGGGCAATGCGCACGAATCTCCGCCACGGTCAACGTGGGACCAAAATTCGTGCCCGTCAGATCCAGCTCTGCCAAAAGCGGCAATAAATGCGCCATATTCGAGTCGCTATGCTGATAACGCCGGTTTCCCGGCTGCGGCGCATAGCGACCGAATACCGCCCGGTGAATCGGCATCGCAAAGGCCTCGTACATCTCCGGCGAAAACAGGCAGCAGTTGTCATCCGCCCAGCTCCAACCACTCGCCAGCGCATCACCAGCCAGACCAGCTTCCTCGTCCAGCACGCGCGCCCGTGCCAGAATCGCCCGCCCCAATACATCACTGAAACGCGCAAACAAGGCCGGATCATCATAAGCCAAAAACAACAAATTCTCCGGTCCGTAGATCGAGCACGCAAATGTACAAGGGCCCCGCTGCTGGCGATAGAGCGGAACCTTGCATCCCAGCGCCGTCAAACGCGCCTTTTCAGCTGCCCAATTCTCCGGCAGCATAAACGCGCGCAGATCCTGCAACCGCGCCTCCACCCGGTCCAACAAGGCCGCTAGCTCTTCCGGCGTAGCCGCCGACTGCTTCAGCCACCAACTCCCGTTCGGGCCACCTTCCCAGACATTTTCCGCCTCGAAAATGTCATGCAACGCCTTCACCGCCGGCCAGGCCCGTTTCGGGTCGGACGGTTTTTCGGAAAGCAAACGCCGGCCCACAATGCGCTCGGCGAGATCGTTATACTGGCGACTGATATCCAAGGCCCAGGCTTCGTCGTGCGCAAAACGCCACCAATCCTGTGCAATGCCCAGCTCTTCGAAGATGCATTCCCAGTTGCAAATGGCTCCTAGCGGAACCTGCGGTATATCCGCGCCGAACGGATTTGCCCGTGCGACTTTCTGATCCTGCCAGAATTGTTCCAGATCCACCGGTGCCAACCCCCCGTTGGCCTGCGTCTCTGCCAATAATGTATCCACCTTGCTCCGATTCTCCGCCGTTAATGAATCATACGCTCCAGCCATTTCATGCCCGCCTTTCTTTTTGTTTGCAATTAATTGATAATACTACAGAATTAAAAGTGTGAATAAAATGGTAAATATTGACACAGACTTGTCATTAATTGATAAATTGCGCTATACACAGGCACAACCGCCTGCTGACACCCCATCCTTTCTGGACATCCATCTCGATGGGCAGCACTATCACTACACCCTGCTGATCGCAAATCTCGGCGAATACAGCAAATCCAAACGGATGCCAACCACAACGCATACCCACTCCGTATTTCACATTGTGCTCTATATCGCCGGACAAGGCTTTGTAAATCTGGAAGAACAACTGCATCCCGTCGCACGCGGCTCCCTCGTCATCGTTGCGCCCAACCGGCCGCATTCCTTTGGTCCGGCGGGCGGAAATGTGGTCTATCATGCCATCACCTTTGCCTTATGTAATGGCGATGATCATCTGGCGTTCGATATGGATCACCTCCTTACGCACTACCTTGGCAAACCCATCCACTTACCCGCGCTCATGCAACCAGATACCGCTGCCTTTACGCTCTTGCGCCACCGCATCGAAACGCTGGCAAAACATCTGCAAATCCAGCCCATCGACTGGACGCAACACCAACAACAAATGATCGCGATCCTCGCGCTGATCGGAAACCTCAGCTCCAACGCAGTAACCGCGCCCGGCCTCATCGAGCAAGCGCAGAACATAATCGAAAACCGCTATACCGATCCCTCCCTGACCCTGCAAACCCTCGCCGCCGAATTACACACCAGTCCCGAACACCTCTGCCGGCAATTTCGCTACAGTACCGGCAGCAGCCCGATCCAGTACCGCAATCATCTCCGCACACAGGCCGCCACCGCCCTGCTGCGCAATACCAACCTACCCGGCAAAGATATCGCCGATCGCCTCGGATACACCGACCTCTACACATTCTCCAAAGCATACCGCCGCGCCACCGGCCAACCACCCAGCCAGAATCGCACCGATTCAAATTGAATAATGCCCCCAAATCCGCTATCAACAGCAAAAAACCAAAGGACAGCTTTCATGCAACGGAAAACATGGGAATCAGCCTTCGAAACACGCCGTGAAGATATCCTGAAGGACTGGGAAACCTTTTTGCGCTTTGCCTCCATCGGCACCGACCCCGCCCATAAAGCCGATTGCGAAGCCTGTGCCCAATGGCTTTGCAACCGGCTCCAAAAGTGTGGCTTTACCTCCCAACTCGCCACCACCACAGGCCTTCCTTTCGTCCATGCTGTTCGCCCCGGCAATCCCCACAAACCCGCCATTCTGATTTACGGGCATTATGATGTCCAACCCGTCGACCCGCTCCACGACTGGGTATCCCCCCCTTTTGAGCCAACCTGGCGCAACGATCGCCTGTATGCACGTGGCGCCCAGGACAACAAAGGACAAATCTTCTACACCATTTGTGCCATCGAATCGTTGATTGAGGAACACGCCCTTGATCGCACCATCATCTTCGTCATCGAGGGCGAGGAAGAATTCGGCAGCGATGGACTGAACCAAGCCCTCGACAGCTGGCGCGACAAAATCCAGGCCGAAGCCCTCCTCGTACACGATACCGGCACTGTCAGCTCGGGTGCCCCCACCCTGATCATGGGCTTGCGAGGCATCCTCCAATTCGAGTTCACACTCCAAGGCGCATCGCACGATCTGCACTCCGGCATTCACGGCGGCCTCGCCCCCAACGCCGCCCAGGTCGCGGCCGATATTTGTGCCTGCCTGCACGACGCGACAGGCCGCGTCACCATCCCCGGCTTCTACGCTGGCGTCCAGCCACCCTCGGCGCACGAGCGCGAACTCGCGGCTGCCGCCCCTCTCGATCCCGAAACCTACCGCCACGAAACCGGCACCACGCCCGCTGGCGGACAGCGCGATCTTCCGCCCTACGAACGCGTCGGTTTCCTGCCCACCCTCGAAATCAACGGCATCCACTCCGGCTATGGCGGCCCCGGTAACAAAACCATCATTCCGGCCCAAGCCCTCGTCAAACTCAGCGCCAGAATTGTGCACGGACAAGACCCAGCCGCCCTGATTGAGGCCATCACGCAATACCTCAAACAGCAAACGCCCCCCGGCATCCGCATGCAAATCACACAAGCCCACATCGGGGGGCCCGGCCTGCGTTTCGATCCCGACGCCCCCCTCCTCAAGGAAGTCCAGCAAGCCCTCGCCGCCGTCAAACCCGGTCAACCCATCGTACACCGCTGGGAGGGTGCCTCCATCCCCATCGTCGCACGCCTCGCCGAAGTCTCCGGCGCCACACCGCTGCTCACCGGATTCGGCCACGAAGACGACCGCATCCACGCCCCCAACGAATCCTTCTCCCTCGACCAATTCCGCAACGGCTTCCTCTACACCTGCCTCCTCCTCGCCCAACGCTAAATAGACAGCATTGCCTCCCCCCCTACTTGCCGCTTGCCTCTTGCCGCTTACCCCCTATAAGCTTCCCCCCATGAGCAAAACCGGCGGCAATCAGTTCGGCACCTTCAAGGGCGTGTTTACTCCGAGCATTCTTACGATTCTCGGCGTCATCATGTACCTGCGCTTCGGCTGGGTGCTCGGTAATCTGGGTTTACCCCTCACCCTGCTGGTCGTCACCATTGCCACGAGCGTAACCTTCCTCACCGGTTTATCCCTGGCTGCCACCGCCACCAACATGCATATCGGCGGCGGCGGCGCGTATTACATCATCTCCCGATCGCTGGGGATCGAGATCGGATCCGCCATCGGTGTGCCCCTGTTTCTCGCACAATCAATTGGCGTGGCATTCTATATCTCCGGTTTTGCCGAAGCCTTCACCCGGGTTATCGATGTCGGACCGATCGTGGCCATGCTGCCATTTGCCATCACACCGGAACGCTTTGTCGCCGTCGTCACGCTGATTGCCCTTGCCACTATCGCCCTCGTATCCGCCGACCTCGCCCTCAAAACCCAGATGCTGATCCTCGTGCTGATCGCCGCTTCCCTCGTATCTTTCTTTTTGGGAAGCAGCGCTTCCGTCCCTTCTCCCGCAGAACTGGAACAAACCGTCACCAAACTGCCATTCTGGGTGGTGTTTGCCGTATTCTTTCCGGCCGTAACCGGCATTGAGGCGGGGATTGCCATGTCCGGCGATCTGAAAAACCCGTCCAAAGCCTTGCCCCACGGAACGCTTGGTGCCGTACTGGCCGGTTATATCACCTATATGCTAATCCCGATCTTCCTGTTCCGCCTCGTACCCAATCGACAAGTTCTGATGCAGGAATCCATGATCATGCAGCAAGTTGCCCGCTGGGGCATTCTGATCGTGCTGGGCGTATGGGCCGCCACGCTCTCCAGTGCCCTGGGTTCGCTCCTCGGTGCCCCACGGACCATTCAGGCACTCAGTCGCGACCACGTGCTGCCGCGTATTCTCGGACGCGGCTATGGCCCCGCCCAGGAACCGCGTAATGCGATGGTGCTGACCTTCATCGTAGCGCTCACGGCAATCCTGCTGGGCGATCTGAACCTGCTGGCTCCCGTCCTGACCATGTTCTTCCTGACATCCTACGGATTGATCAACCTCTCTGCCGGACTCGAAGGCCTGATCGATAGTCCGACATGGCGCCCCTCATTCCGCGCAAAACCCATCGTCTGCCTTGCGGGTGCAGCCATTTGTTTCCTGGTGATGCTCATGATCGATGCCGGAGCGACCGTGGTTGCCGGCACTGTAACGGGCGTAATTTATTTCTGGATGAAACGGCGTAACCTCGGTGCGCAGTGGGGCGATATGCGCTACGGCATCCTGATGCTGCTGGCCCGTTTTGCTATCGGTCGTCTCGCGAAACGCAAGGAATCCGACGAACGCACGTGGCGACCCAACATTCTCGTGCTCAGCGGCTCCCCCCAGAAACGCTGGTATCTGATCGAGCTGGCGCGCACCTTGGTCCGTGGCCCGAGTTGCGTGACCGTCGCCACCATTATCCCCCCATCGGAGCCCGGCAGCAATCGTGTCCGCGAATTGCAGAACTCCATCCAGGCCTTCCTGCACAAACGCGAGACCGATGCCCTCGTAAAAGTGGTCGAAGAGGAAGACATCATCACCGGGATGGAAGTACTTGTGAAAGGCTATGGCTTCGGGCCCATTACCCCCAACTTGATCCTGATGGGTGAAACTGTGGTGCCGGATTCGATGGACCGTTTCGCTGCCCTGATCCAGCAGATCCATGCCCTGAACCGCAACCTTGTGCTCGTGCGCGAGCCCGTTGAGGAAGGCCCACCGGAAACCTCCTCGGGACGCATCGACATCTGGTGGCGCGGTCGCCAAAGCAACATTGGCCTTACCCTCACGCTCGCCTATCTGCTCCAGCGCGGGGGCTACTTCGAGAATGCCAGCATCGCCATTAAACGCATTGCCGAGAGCGAGGCGGAACCGGAATCCTCGGAAGCGGCCCTGCGCGAGCATATTCAGTCGCAACGTCTGGATGTTGAAATCGAGACCGTCGTCCGATCGGACAGCAGCATCATGCAACAGATTCGGAACGAATCCGCCGATGCAGCACTCGTCTGCATGGGGCTTCGTGCCCCCGAACCCGACGAGACACCAGAATCCTACGCGGCCTACTATCGCGGTGTCATCGCAGCAACCGATGGGCTGCCCCTCCTGCTCGTACTCGCGGCCGGCGATATCGACTATCGCGCCATTATCGGGTTACGGTAATACACTCAGCCGTAGACATCTTCCAGGTACTGTTCTGTCCGGCGCAGATGCTTGCCGTAAGCATCCGCCTCTTCGGGGGATAGATGGCCGGCGCGGGCTGCACATTCCACCAGCGCCGCAAAAACATCATGCGCCATCTCCGTCGCGCCACTCACATAGACCTTCGCGCCCGACTCCAGCCATGCGTATATTTCTGCGGCGTGCTCCAGCAGCTTGTGATGCACATACACCTTTTCCTGCTGGTCGCGCGAAAAGGCCGTTGTTAAACGCGAAAGCTCGCCATTGGCCAAATGCGCTTCCCATTCGTCCCGATACAGGAAATCGGTTTCTTCGTACGGATTGCCAAAGAACAGCCAGCTTTTTCCCACGGGTTCCGAGTGCGGGAAAAGAGCCCGCTCCTGCACAAATGCCCGGAATGGCGCAACGCCCGTGCCCGCACCGATCATGATAATCGGCACCGTATGCGAAAGCGGCATCCGAAAACCTTCGTTCGGCCGGATAAATACCGAAACCGAATCGCCCACGTTCGCGCGGTCGGCCAGATACGTCGAAACCATACCTTCCCGGTCGCGCCCGAGCGACTGGTAGCGCAAGGCGCCAACCAGCAAATCAAGACGGTTCGGATGACGCACCTGCGCCGAGGTTATCGAGAACAGCCGCGCGGGTGCCTCACGCAATACCTGCAACAAATCCTCCGGCGTGTAGCTTGCCGGATAATCCGTCACCAGATCCACGAAATCGCGCCCATGCATATACGTCTTGAGCATCACATCATCAGCTAGAATAGCCTCTAGTTCCGAACTTTTGGCCCACGCATTGTGTTTTGCGATCACCGAACGGATCAATACCGTAAGCTCCCTGGTTTTCAGTGCCGTTGCAAGTGTTTCGCCTCCGGCGAGTACCGTATCGCCCTTGAGCTGCAAGGCACCTAATACAGCGCCGATCAATTGATCCGAATTGTGCGCGATCACGCCACACGTATCCCCCGGCAAATAGTGCAGACCGGGCTTATCAATAACAAGCTCCACGTGATACGTTTCCTTGGGTGAGCCAGGACCATTCAAGTTTACCTTGGCCTGGACTTTTGCCAGATACGGATTGTGCGGTGAATAGCCCTCCTCTTCGGGCTCGGGAGCCACATCTACCGGTATATCGATTTCACCAGCCTTGTGCGGCACAATCGCCTGGAAAACACCCTTGGTCCAGCGCGCGGCCTCGGCATGAAAATCCAAATCGGCATCGACCCGTTCGCTGATCCGCACCCCACCGGCGGCCTCCAGCATCGCGTCGAGATCGGCACCCGCCTTGCAGTAGTGAATGTAGCTGCGATCCCCCAGCGCCAACACGGCAAAACGCAATTGATCCAGGCGCGGCACATCCGGACGTTGCAAATACTCAAAAAGCTCCTCGGCCGCAGCGGGCGGATCACCCTCGCCATACGTACTGATGATCGCGAGTAAATTCTTTTCAGCAGCCAGATCCTCCGGCTTATACACGCCCATATTCATCAGCTTAACCGGAATCCCCAGGGCGGCCGCCTGCGCCACAATCCGCTTGGCAATATGCTTGCCATTGCCGCTGTGCGATGCCACCAGTAACTTCCAGACTTCGGCATTTGGATCCGTTACCTCCAGCTCGGGCACCTCCGGTTCGGGCATATACTTGAGAACCGGAAGTTCAACCATTTGCCGGCGCTCTTCGGGCGGCAGCAAGGATGCCCCCACGGCACGCAACCGCACGTCGCAAGCCTCCAGTTGCGCCAGAATCCGCTCCCGCGCCGCCTGCGTCTCTTCTGTCAGGCTGGACACCCGTTCGCGATAATAGACGATGCCCTCGGAAAGATTAACACGAAACTCCTCGACATCAGAATCCTTGCCTTTGCCAAAACCGCGATTCAAGTCGTTGATCAGGTTTTCCAGGAAATCGATATTGAGCGAAAGCTCCTTGATAAACATATGCGGACGGTCAGTCCGGCAAAGCAAGGGGCCGCGCCCGTAAATGTGGTCCACCATCTCTGCTAATGTGGTTACGCGATCATAGTAGGCAATATTCGGGCCAGGGCAAACCGCCGGAAATCGTCCCTCCGGCTTGGGAATATCCTGGATCACATAAGCCGTATCCCCCAAGTCACTGCAGATGCAAGCCTTTGCCAGCACTTTACGCGTATGCACCGCCAACTCATCCGGCGGCAAGTCCATCGACTGCAATGCCGCCAGCTTGAGCGCCTGATACTGACGCGAGGCCGTACAAATTGGCTGTTCTGTGAATTCCGTGTTGCTAACCAGATGCCCTAGCGGACAGGAACTACCCGGATTGTCGGCATCAATCAAGACCTGTTTGTGCAATTCACTCTGCGACGTCTTTAAATTATGAAAGGGCACACCCAGCGGCGATACATCACTCAGGTAAATATCGTCCTCTTTGGCCCCCTGCAACTTGGCCATCGTATCCGGCTCCACCTGCGTCGCCTCCGGAACCAGCAGGAAGGGCGTACCCCAACCCGTGCTGTCAATGCCATACAAGCGCCGCAAGGCCGCATCTTCCGCCGCCGTTCCAATACCACCCTGTGCGGTGACACGAAAGCCATGAAACGCCTCCGGAACCGTCTGCTGCTGTGCCGCCAAAGCCTTCTGGCATAGCCTGGTCAATTCCTTGCCAAGTGTCGCCCGTTTCTCGGAAAGCTCCGCCAGAACAGGCCCCATCAAATTGCCATTGCCCGCAAAGGCATGTCCGCCGCAGTTGAGCCCCGATTCCACCCGGTACTCGGAAACCCAAAGACCCTTCTTCGCAAAAAAACGACCTTGGATCTCGGCCGACCGGTAATCGCTGATCTTCAGGATTATCTGCTTCTTGATAAATCCATTCTCGTCCGCAAAGAAATCAGGAAAATTGCTGAAATAAGCATACAGCCGCCGATTCAATCCCGCCGAAAGCACAATGCCCGAAGCCAGCGTGCTGTTCGCATAACCACGCAAGGCCGAAAG
>JBLRXB010000015.1:0-21692 GCA_047920915.1 Kiritimatiellia bacterium | reverse complement strand
CCACCAGCGATGTTGGCAACAGTGCCAACTCGGATGTGGGCACTATTACCACTCCACCCCACCCCACCGTCTTCCGCTTCCGGTAAATAGCATTTTGCCGCCCACCGACCTTGCTTCGGTGGAGGTAAACGTTGAGGGAAAGACCCGCGTTATTTCTTCTCAACTTCCTTCACCACCGAAAACTAGGTCGGTGGGATCGCCTCCCAAAATGTTTCTGCGCTAGAGTATCTTGGCCGCCGCAAGGGCGTCTTCTGCCCAGCGATGATCGCCACCAATGCGTCGGAGGATCTGCATATAGTGCTCAGCTTCTTCGATGCGCCCGGCATACGCCAGCCAGTAGACGCGTCCGGCCAGTACCCACCGATTCCAGAATACCTCGTCGCTGTATGCTTCCCACATGCGCGCAGCCGCAGCCGGATCCTCCATTCCTATCAGTACCGTCTCCAGCCAGCGCATCTCAAGGTGATGCGGATTTTGTGCCACCCCCTTGCGTACCCATATCAAGGCCAGGTCACCGTCGCTATGCTCATACCAAGCCTTTTCGGCCAGCCAACGGCTGAGATGATAGTTGTGCGGATAGAGGGCATGGACGATTTCGGCCTCCTGCACCGCGGCAGCCAACGTGATATCAGGTTCACGAAATTTGATGCGCTGGTAGCGGATTTGCGAACGTGCCGTACGGATGGCATACCAGAAACCGATTGCCCCGGCGGTCGCAAGCACGATGCCGAAGAAGCTGCGTATCCAGACATTGATTGGTTTTTTATCGAAAGACACGACGCATTACCACAACGATGTCATTCGCCTGAATGATAGGATCCGGTTCACGACCATTGGCAATATGATGCGCATTAAAGAAAAGCACGTCATCGCCACGAATAATCTTAACTTTCCGCCGGCTGGCAAAAGGAGAATAACCGCCCGCTTCGGTAATCGCTTTTAGCAAGGTTACCTCACCCGCCAATCGAAAACGCCCCTGACGGCCAACCTCCCCCTGGACAAAATACGATTTATCTTCGGATACCATAATCACATTGATTCCGCGATAAAAACCCCTGTCTACATAAGCACGCTCAATAACGCGTTCAGCATCGGATGCGGACATGCCGGCTACATGCACTTGCCCGATCAGAGGCATGGTGATGTGCCCCGTTGAATCGACAACATTACGGACATCTTCCGGCCGCGGTATCCCTCGCAAAGAAGTCAGCACCTCATCGCCCGTCGTAAGAAAATGATGCATGCCTCCTTCTACGGGCTCACTAACGGTAGTTGCGCGAGCAGCATCGGTTTTGGTTGCTGCCGGCACGGCAGCAACCGAAGTCACATTGGGTGCGTAGCGAGCCATTCTATGCTCATGCATTTCTACCCCGGATGGCCGATTGGCACACCCTGCGGATAAAAGCAGAATAGCTGCCAAACCTATCGAAACAAATCTGGACATGGTTTAACCTTTGCGCGCTTTGGTCGTATAGTTCGACTGGTAATAATACTGCTGATAATAGTAGTAGCCCTGATCACGAGATATATTGATATTATTCAGAACAACCCCCATCAAATTTACACCCATGTTTTCGAGTACGCCCTTGGCCCGCTCTGATACCGCTTTGGGATATTTGCGATGCTGGATTAACAACATCACACCATCCACTTCACGCGTCAAAACGGACGCATCGCTTACCCCGATGATGGGCGGTGCATCAAACAAGATCCGATCATAATGCGGACGTAATTTGTCCATCAAGGCATGTACACGATTGACATCCAAAAGGCCGTGCACACCGGAGTCGAGCTTGCCGCTCGGAAGAAAATCAAGATTGGGGAAGATGCCTTTCTGGATCACATCCTCAAGTTGCAGATCACCGATCAGAACCTGTGCCAAACCAACCTTATTACTAACACCAAACATGCGATGCTGGCGCGGCCGATGCAAGTCGGAATCGACGATCAGCGTTCGATCCCCCAATTGCGCCATTATATAACCGAGATTAAACAAGGTTAAGGATTTGCCTTCGCCCATACTGCCACTCGTAAAGCACAACGTGGAGCCACCTTTGAATTTTTGAGAGAACTGAATATTGGTTCGTAGAATCCGGTACGCCTCGGCATGCGCCGGGTTGGCGTGTGGATCCTGTAACGGAACAACCTTCTGCGGAATCACACCCAGTACAGGTAGCCCCATGCTGCGTTCCACTTCGTCAATCGTCTTCACTGACGTATCCAGATATTCAACAAAATAGGCTAACCCGATACCAGCTCCTAAGCCAACGAAGATACTTAAAATAATGTTTAAACCAAATTTGGGGCTTACAAAATCGGTTTCAAGCGGCGGCCTGGCTGATGATACCAATGTCACGGTTGTTTTGGGAATACGTAACTGAATCTGTTCCTGCAAATAGCGCATTTCAAGAGCATCCCTGATATTCTTGACGTGATTGCGGGCATCAATGGCCTGCGCAAATTCACGATATTTGCTGGACTCGGCCTCGCGTTCCTGCTGCCGACGCACATCCAATTCCTCCTCGATGATCGTAAGCTTGGCTTGCGCCTGCTGATACTCGGCCAGCACGCCCGTTTGTAAACCTGCGAGCGCGTCGCGAATATTCGCATCAATCGACTGGATGGCCCTGAGCAAACGGATAACTTCAGGATGATTAGGACCTAATGACTCTTGTAACTGACTGATATCTACCTCAGCTCGGCGACGCTCATATACCAATTGCGGAATACTTTGGTCATTTACGAGGTATTGCGCGGCCTCGATGAGACGCTGATCCTCGAGCGATTGTACCAATTTATAGCGTGCCTCCTGCTCCGCCACCGCCTGGCTGGCACGCAGCCGTAGCTCCTCGAGCATCGTTAGGGTGATCTTGTCAAGTGAAGCCCGGCTACCGCCCTGCATATCAATCACATCAATCTCGTATTCGCGACGAATCCGTTCCACTTCGGCCTCGGCTGCCTGCAACCTGCGATCCTGCTCCTGCAGCGACTCATAAAGCGAATCCAATGCAATTTCGGTTGCCTGCCGACTGGTACGCTCGATGTACTCCCGATACACCTCATAGATCATATTAGCAGCTTCAGCAGCCTCAAGCGGCGCACTATCCTTTGGCTCGGCGAGCAAAACCTGAATTTCAATCAGATTGGTGTCGCGATATTGTTGCACACGCATACTTCGCGACATGATACGCGCGGCTTGTTCTAAACGCTGCTGTCCTAAATGTTCAAAACCATAAGCCTGTGCTAATTTACTATCCAATCCCCGTCGACGAACCATTTCCTCTACAATCGGGCGCGATTGAATCAATTCAAACTGCGTGCGTAAAAAGAGCGGGTCAAATCGTGACATTTCCGGTCCGAATACGGCAACATCAGAAGATTCCTCCTGCACGCGTATCACGGCTGATGCCATGTATATTCTTGGCATTGAGTATGTTATGACAATACCAGTGATGACAACCAGTAAGGAAACGGCAATTACCACCTCCTTGCGTGAACTGATCACTCGCCAATAATCTAGAAAATGAAGTTGCTGCTCTTGTTCTGCCATAGCGAATTAACCTGATCTCTTTGCTATTCAGCAAATTTTTCTTAATAGGAAGAACCCGCGGACGGACGTAATGTCTATCAGCGGGTTCTGCACACCCCTGATCCCACCAGCATGCCGGATTAAAAATCCAACGTCATGCCGGCGCGCGTGGTGTTGCGTGTAAAGTTACCCGTGAAACTGCGGCGGAGGCTCTCGTCAGCATCGACATCCTCGAAACGATGCCCAATGATGAAGGACGCGGTCTCCGTGGCCCGATAGGTCAGCTGTGCGTCTAATACAATTACGGTTTCATCACCACCTAGGAGCGCAAGACCGGGGTATGGATCGTAGCTTGAATTCCGATACGTTGCCGCACCCCGCAAGGAGATGGCATAGGAGATTGCCATGTCAGCATATGCCCGTACCTCAATATATTCCTGGGAAGGATACGGATGCACATCAGAATCGCGCACCCCAGTGCCACCGAGAATACCCACACGCAAATCGGAAGTCAGCGGTCCACTCAACTCGACACGGACGTGCGCATTATCATCCGTTTCAAACCTGGCTTCATCATAGGACCGGGTCTGCATGCCACCCGAAACACTGCCAATAACATCAGGAATGAAAACATATTCCAACCCCAAGGTCGTTGTGATGGATGTGAAATCACGCGAGCCAATCTCATCCTCTTTGAAGCTGTAGGTGGTGTAGTATACATTGGCAAGTCCTCGAAGGTTCTGGCTCAGCGTATGTCTAAAAGCTATTCCTCCACCCAGTTCATTCTTGTCGGACAATTGGGCGATCAGTGAATCGTCATATACGCGAACCTGGCTGTGAATGCCGAGGTCAATATTAGAAAGTTGTCCCAAATCGTAGTTCATCCCGGCACGCATGTTATTCAAGATATAACTGCGGTTGGCCCGCCTTCGATCTTCGGATCATCGATCTTGGTAAATGTATTAGATAAGCGTCCGCGCGAGCGTAAACTGAATGCGTGCTGAATCTGCAACGTAGCAGCATGTTGCAGGTCGACTTCATCCTGATTGTCTCCCGGCTCGGTACGATAGCGCAGGCCGGGCTGGTACCGGAGATGGATGCGCGTCGCTTCAGCGTCAACGTGATAAGCGATGTATGGACGCAGAAAAATATCAAGGGTACTATTCTTATCTGACTCGGTCGCGTCCCGGTTGTCGTTTGATTCCACCATTCCCGATATTCCGAACCGCAGAGGTTGTCCTTCCTGATAACCGTGTGCTGTAAAAACAGCCACTGTCAGTGCTACAATAGAAAAACGAATATAATGCGTGGTTGCCATGTTTTGTTTACCTTTCTGTTCGAAATTTCCGATTGCAGCTCTTTGCAACAATACGGAAGGGAAAATTGTACGAGCGCTTTACCCACCTAATCAATTTACTGATGTCACATAATGCCGTAAATAACACCGCCAGGTCAAACTCATAATTCATCCATGTGCAGTCACAAAAAGATGTAATAATACATTGACGAATGCAAGTCTTGCCCTATTATCCCCAAGATTCTGCCCGTTGGTAGTTTTTTGATGATGGTAATTGGTTTTGGGAGGTTATGAATAATGGCTGTAATTGATTTTGGTGGCGTTAAGGAAACGGTTGTCATGCGTAAGGAGTTCCCCATGAGCAAGGCTCGTAAGGTTCTCAAAAACGAGGTAATTGCTGTTATCGGGTATGGCGTACAGGGGCCAGCGCAAGCATTAAATCTCAAGGACAATGGGTTCCATGTGATCATTGGCCAGTCCAAGGCTTACAAGAAAGACTGGAACCGGGCGATCAAAGATGGCTGGGTGCCGGGGGAAACCCTCTTCGATATCGAAGAAGCGGCAACACGCGGAACGATTATCAAACTATTGGTCACAGATGCTGCCCAACGAGTCATTTGGCCAACCATCAAGAAATGCTTGAATCCAGGCGATGCCCTATACTTCTCGCACGGTTTTTCGATTGTATACAAGGAGCAGACCAAAGTCATTCCGCCAGCTGATGTTGATGTCATCATGGTTGCGCCGAAGGGCTCTGGCACATCCGTTCGCCGGAACTTCCTCAATGGCGCCGGTATCAATTCCAGCTATGCCGTATTTCAAGATGCGACTGGTCGTGCCGAAGAGCGCGCCATCGCTGTTGGCATCGGGATTGGATCGGGCTATTTATTCCCGACGACCTTCGCGGATGAGGTACATAGTGATCTAACCGGTGAACGCGGGATCCTGATGGGTGCCCTGGCTGGTGTAATGGAAGCGCAGTACGAAGTCCTGCGTAAGAATGGCCATAGCCCTAGCGAGGCATTCAATGAAACCGTCGAAGAATTGACGCAGAGCTTGATTCGCCTGGTCGATGAAAATGGGATGGACTGGATGTTCGCGAATTGCTCGGCAACCGCACAGCGTGGCGCCTTGGATTGGCGCCCGAAGTTTAAAAAGGCGACCCTGCCCGTATTCAAGGATCTTTACAAAAGCGTCATGGATGGCACCGAAACCAAGCGCGTAATCAGTATGTGCGGACGTAAAGATTACAAAGAGCGCCTGGACCAGGAGCTAGCCGTGATCGGTAATTCCGAGATGTGGCTGGCCGGCAAGGCTTGCCGCAGCTTGCGCCCCAAGGAAAAAGCCAAGGAAGTTACCAAGGCGACCAAGGGGGTCAGCGGACGCGGACGCAACTAACGCCCACCGAAATAGGTTAGCCAGCGGCGGGATTTGCAAGAATCCCGCCGCTTTTTTATTGGCGTGTCAACAGTGCCAGTGTCTCAAAATGGGCGGTTCGTGGAAACATATCCACCAGCTGGAGATCCGTAATCTGAAAACCTGCCCCGCAGAGCACTTTACAGTCGCGCGCCAAGGTATCAGCGGCACACGAAACATATAAAATATGTGCCGGACCGTCATTTCGCACCAAACGCCCGAGCAATGCTTGCGACAGGCCGCTGCGAGGCGGATCAACCAACACACAGGTTTCGCGGGGATTTACTTGCGACTGCGCTTGCGGGTACAGTCGCGCTGCATCGCCTTGCACCAGGGCAACCCCATCACAGCCTCGTTGGGACGCATTTGCTTTGGCCGCACGAATGGCCTCCTTGTCAATCTCAACACCCAGAACACTCTGGCATGAATCCGCCAGCGCCAACCCGAAAAAGCCAGACCCACAATAAAGATCGATCAAGTATTGTGGAGCGCAGGAAGCAATCATACGGCTGGCCTGCGTGAGTAAAAGTCCGGATGCCATCGGATTCACTTGCCAGAATGCAGCGGCAGGAACCTGCCATGTTTGCCCATTCACACTCTCTGTGAGCCACTCGGCAGGAGCACTCTCGTTGCGCCAGGAAATTACCCCATCGGCTTGCGTCCACCGAAATGTGACACGATCGCCTGGTGATAATTTCTTGCCTGGTATGTCGTGGCGATATCTGTGCAAGGCCTCCCGAATCGGTTCGACTGCCAGCGGGCAATCGGAAATATCACCGACGGTGCGGTTGTCTAAACCAAAATAACCGAATGCGCCCTCTTGCCCGGCATGCATCACAATCTTATTCCGGTACGAAACAGGCTGCGGTGACGCGATCGGATCAGACACCGGAAAAGCCGTAATGCCCCCCACTCTTTGCAATAGACTCTGTAGCTGTTGCTGCTTCCAGGCGACTTCCTGCTGATAGTCGACATGCTGGTACGCGCATCCGGGGCATGTGGCCGCATAGCCGCAAGCTGGCTGGATCCGGCTCGGGGAAGCAACGTCAACCCCACGCAAGGCAGCTTTGGCATATTTCTTTTTTCGTTCCGTGATCTGAACCGTTACCTGCTCCCCGGGCAGCGCACCACGAACAAAAACAGCCATCCCATCCCATTTTCCTACCCCGTCGCCTCCATAGGCGATATCATGAATCGGAACTGTCACTATTTCGCTCATTGTGTGATCTCTTTCTGCGTGCTGGCATCCAAAAAAATATTGGTGGTGGCATGGAGTAACACGGAGCACGGTACGTGTGCAAGGGCTATATATTCGGTGGGGGCGCGCAATCAACATTGACAGTGTCTAGCTACTATCTGACAATAAGCACAATAGGAGCGTGTTGGGTTATGGAAAATAGAAGATCTTTTTTTCTGCCGGCTGCAATTGCAACGATGCTGTTGGCTTTATTACTGCTAATCGGTTGGTTGGCGTTTACTTTTTTCGATGCCCTGGCAAAAAAAACCACACCGGTTGAACCGTTTTTTGCCGTGACCACTGCGGGCGTCGAAAGAGTTACCATGCGGGCTCCACGTTCGCATGAACAAATTATGCTGCCGCAGGATAAACCCGATCGACCAGGCCGCGGGGATCCCTCGCTGGAAAATGGCGACAAGGAACCGCTCGCCAGCATGCCTGCTGTCTGCATTCATTCCGGCAAGGCCATTACCGGGCGTCAGGCCTGGCATAATCCCGTTGAACATACCTCCCTATTCTTCCCCGACCGCGTTCTGGTAACCATCACAACACCATTGACGCCGCATGAGGATTCACCATGAATGTGCCACGAATAACCGCATATTTTAAGCGAGCCAGCCGTTTCGTTGTAGGGTGTATGCTGCTGGCATGTTTTTCGATAGGAACGCAAGCGCAAGGATTGCCTGCGGTTGAGATCCGTTTAGCGGGCGCAAATCCTGGAGCAATGCCGCTTACGGCGGCGGATCCACAACCACAGGCCCTGTTTCTAGGTGATCCTCTTTTGCAACCGCAACAAGGGGCTCATACGGCCTCTGCAGCAGGAGCCTTTCGCCATGTCTATCCAGGCATACATCTGGCACATTTCTATGATGAGCATCATATCGAGTTCGCGTTTGTCCTCTCGCAGGGCGCCGATCCCTCCCTGATTCGTTTCCTGATTGATGGGGCTGAACGCAAGGAGCTCACTCCCGAAGGTCATATTATCTATCTTGCAGAGGGGTTTGAAATCTATCAGCAGGCACCGGTGATGCGAGAACAGGGCCAAAACGGCAATGCCCTGCAAGCAAGCGCAGCAAAGTATACGTTGCAAGGCACGAATGAGACGCGTTTGGCTAGCACAACGATTAACCAGTCCCTTTATCACAGTTTAAACGACACGCACTTTAATGCCGTGCCTGCTGATGTCGGTCTTGATGGCCCCGATTATGACTATTTCATGGCGCGATATGAGGTCACGAATCGACAATGGGTTCGATTCCTGAACGATTCCCAGCAAAATCCGAACAACGCGCGCGGTGAGAATCTCTTCTTCGACGAACGCGGCAACGTCTGGTTTCATCCCGACATGCAAGCCAATCGCGATGAAATATTTGCGATCGATCCCGAGCGGATTCAGTACGTGCCCGATCGGATGCTTGGCGACCGCTATCGGCTTCAGTCCAATCCTGACGGTACCACGCAATATGCCGAGCACCCTGTGACGGGCGTCTCCTGGTACGGAGCCCTGAAGTACTGCAACTGGTTGACACTCGTTTCTGGACGCGGCCTGGCGCAAAGGGCCTATCGCGAAGGAACCAACAGTGTGGCGTGGGCTCCGGTAACCGCCACGAATTGGGCGAATGGCGAATTCTCATTTCGCGAGAGAGAAGCCTGGACATCCGTGGAGGGATTCCGATTACCCATGTTTAACGTCCTGGATGATGCGACACGCTACCCCACGAACGCCTTCAATGAATTTTCCAAAGCAGCAGCGTGGAACGGGGAAACCAATACCATATATGGTTTCGGGCGCGACACCTTTTCCACGAACGATGCCGTGGTTCTCAACACCGTCTTGCGCCAAGGTGTTGGCCTTTTGCCCGTCGGGTATTTCGACGGCCAGAACCGCTTGCCGGCGGGGCGGACGATCGCAAGTGAAAATGGTTTCGGTATCCATGATCTGACAGGTAACGTTAACGAATGGCTCAATGATTTTCCGCGACGCGGCGTGACCGATGCCCGGCTAACGGCGGGCGGTTCCTTCGAGGACCCCTTGCGTACCGTATACGAGACCCGCATGCTGGCACCGCATGCGGCTGGCGCTACAGGTGGGTTCCGTCCGATCACAACCGATATGCCAGAAAGCGTGACATTGATACATGTACTTTTTTGCTTTCATTCCACAAACGATATTCCGACCGCCTTGCGAGAGAAATACCGCGTACCTGAAGCCGGTGTTTCCATCGACGCTCTATTCGATGCCCCCGGACTGATCCCTGATCTGGACCCATCTGGCCCAGCAATTGACGATCTCGTTCTGACTCCGGATGCGCATGATCCAATCGACCCGTTAAGCGAGGAAGATCTCCCGGATCTTCCGGGCGTTCTTGTCCCGGATGATGATCAGGTGGTGGTGCCACCCTTTTTCCCGCCTGGAACCGGCGGGCCAGGTACATCCCCCGACCCCGACATTCCAGGCCCGCCACGACCTCCCTCGGCTTTGCTCGAGTTACTCGTGCAATCCCAGAATCCGAATAGCGGTGTTGTGATTTCCGTTTCTAGGGATGATCATTTTGGTTATGCCGATGGAACAACGACCTTTGCCCGCTTTTATACCCCCGGCACACAGGTTACGCTCACTGCTCCACCATCGGCAGGCAATGGCGTCTTCCTGCACTGGCTTCGTAACGGAATCCCGTTCGCCCTATCGACCAGCGTCACGGTTGAGATGCTGAGTGACGTCACCTTCACCGCTGTTTACGTGAGTCCACAACCGCCACCGCAACGAACATTAACCATCAATTCCACGCCTGTCTTGGGCGTTCCGATATCCGTTAGTGTTCGCGACAACGATGGACTACAGGATGGATCAACAACCTTCAGCCGGACGTACGACCAAGGACAGCAGGTGACCGTTACGGCACCCCCCAGCGCCAACGGCGAGCCATTCCTGGGCTGGCTGCGTAATGGTCAGCCGTTTTCTAACGACCGGACCGTAACGGTAACCCTGTTTAACAACACAACCCTAACCGCGCAATATGGACAGGCCGTCCAAACCGAGGAGCGGCGATTATCGATCAATTCTGCAAATCCGGACAGTGATGTTCCGATCACGATCAGCATTGCCGACAATAATGGACAACAAGATGGTGCTACCTCCCTGAATCGCTTGTACGATTTTGGCACCGAAGTACTTGTGACGGCCCCGCTGATTGCATCGAATGGAAACACCTTCAGCGGATGGTATCTTAATGGCGTTTTGATTTCCACCGATCCACAATTGCCCGTCAGCATGATCACAGACCTTATTCTTACGGCCATATATATTCCCCCTCCTCCGGATGTGGTTTTGACGGTAGGCTCTGATGGTCCGAACAGTGGTGTTTCGATGGTTGTGACCACGCCGGATAATAACGGGCAGACGGATGGCCTAACGCTTTTTACGCGAACCTACACCGAGGGAGCCAGCACCACCGTTACGGCTCCCCTCACCGCACCGAACGGAAATGTATTTCGTCGCTGGTTATTGAATGGATCCCCTATCACGACCAACCGAAACGTATCGGTTACGTTACTCGCAGATGCCGAGCTCATCGCGGTCTACCGTCCACCGGAACCGCCACCGCGCATCTTTGACTTGCAAGTGAACGCATCCAATCCCGATACAGGTATCAACATCGCCGTCTCCGTGGCGGACATCAACAATGCAGGCGATGGCGTAACCAGCTTCACACGTTCCTATCTGGAAAATACGGCTGTTAATCTTACCGCACCTTCCGTTGCACCGAATGGGCATCTTTTTGTGCGCTGGTTAGTCGATGGTGTGCCCGTATCCGATCAGAATACCATTTCGCTGATCATGAACAACCATCGATCCGTCACGGCCGAATATGAACCGCCGCCACCCATCATTCGCTATACGCTCGACGTTGAAACACGCAACCCGAACTCCCTTGTTTTCGTGACCACAACACCTAGCGATGTCAACGGATCACCAACCAGCCAGACGGCCCCCTACAACAGACTGTTCGATGCCGGGACCTTGGTTACAATCACCGCCCGTAATCCCGCATTTCCCGGTAGCGCAATCTTCCTGCAGCAGTGGCTGCTCGATGGCGTGCCCTACTCCACAAATGCAACGATTCAGGTTGCGATGCTGGCAGATCATACGGTAACGGCAATTTATGGGCCTCCACTCCCTCCTGATAATCGCGTTTTGACGGTGGCATCCAGCAATCCGGATGCGGATGTTCCCATCACGGTTTCCGTGTCGGATGTAAATGGGGATGCGAGCGGGAATACGATCTTCGACCGGCTTTATCCACATGGCGAGAACGTCACGCTCACTGCGCCTGCAACAGCCCCTAATGGGAACCCCTTCCTGCATTGGCTGTACGATGGCATCCTCCTCTCAGCCGACCAAAGTATCACGGTATCGATGATTGCGGACGTCACGGTAACCGCGGTCTATGCCGACCTGCCGCCTGTCATTAATTTGGCGGTGCGGTCAAGAAATCCATCGACGGGCGTGCTTGTATCGCTAGATGTCGAGGATTTGAATGGTGACCAGAATGGCGTAACGGCATTTAACCGGCAATATCATGAAGGCCAGACCGTCACACTGACGACCACGCCACTTGCCCCCAATGGCCGTGATATATTTGTCCGCTGGGAACGGGACGGCGTACCCGTTAGTACGAATACCACAACCACGATCACGCTTTATCAAGATACGCAGATGACCGCCGTCTATGAACCGCCACCAACACTAAACCTCACAGTGCGATCCCGGAATCCTGATCTGAACGTATCCATAGCGATCTCGGAACCCGATACCCAGAATCGAACAGATGGCAACACAACGTTCGTGCGAACCTATAACCCTGGCACACTCACAACCATAACGGCACCGGAAACCGCTCCGAATGAAGCCCCGTTTGTGCGATGGTTACTCAACGGTCAACCCTACTCGCTCGATCCCTCCATTACGTTGGAAATGCTTACCGACTACGAAATCACAGCCGTTTTCGGAGACCCTCCCCCGCCCCGGCGCATCCTGGTTGTGCGCTCTGTAAATCCGGATAGCGATGTTCCGATCGAGGTTTCTTTTCCGGATGAGCGGGCCAATGAAGACGGCCTGTCACCATTCCTGCGGCTCTACGATGATGGCACTCTGCTTACCCTTGTGGCTCCGCCAACGGCCGGCACCAATGCGTTCCGCCAATGGATTCTGAATGGCGTTCCGATCTCCACAAACCTCACCACCGATCTGCTCATGTCGCAAGACCATGAATTGATTGCCGTTTACGGGCCGCCCGCCCAACCAGCAGAGCGCGTCTTGACGGTTGACTCCCGGAATCCCTTTAGCGGTGTACCGATCGAAGTGTCGCAAGCGGACATCAGTGGTGACACCGACGGAACGACGGTCTTCGTCCGGATCTACAACTATGGCGAATTCACGACTCTCGTTGCACCGGAACTGGCGGCAACCAACAACTATGCCTTTTTGTATTGGGAACGCGATGGCGAACAATTCTCAACCGATCGCAGCGTCACGATTGAAATGGTCACGGATATTCGCATGACGGCTGTATACGGTCCCTTTGTGCCCGATGTAACGCTAACGGTTGAATCGCAAAACCCCGATAGCGGTGTGTCGATTGTTGTCAGCCCGGCCGATCTCGATTCGCTCACCACCGGCACCACCACCTTCAACCGCACCTATGAAATGGGACAAAACGTATTACTGAATGCGCCGGAAGAAGTCGACGGCCAACCGTTTTTGCGCTGGTTGTTCAATGGCACCCCCTTGTCTACGAATAATATCGTCAATGTGACCCTCCTGAGCGATGTCACCATGACCGCCGTTTACGGAGACCCCGTACCCGTCGAAAACGTCGTGCTGACCATCGCATCAGAAGGCCCCGATGGCCCGATTGGCACACTCTTGGAGGCGGTTTCGCCCGACATTTCAGGAAATACAACCGGAACAACCATCATCCAGCGCATTTATACGTACGGCGATACCGTTACCATAACGACGCCGGCAACGAGCAATGGATTCAACTTCAGTCACTGGAGTGTCGGAGGTGCCGTTTTCAGTAGTAACCGCACGGTGGATCTGCTCATGCTCGCCGATACAACCATCACCGCGATCTATGTGGAACCACCTCCTTCGGTGGGCGGATTGTAACACCATGATATTGCTGGATGTTATCGTTCTGATCCTTTTGATCATCCTGCCGCCTGTCTTGCTGGCAAAACGATTCGTGCGCAACGCCCTCGCGCAAACCGCTGCCGGTGCCGTAATGTTGTTGTCGGCTGGCGTTTTGATCAGCGTGTTGATGCAGTTCGTGCATGTACCAATCCGGCGCGATACACTCCTGCTTGCACATGGCCTCTATCTTGTCTTTGCCTTTTGCCTTGCGTTTCCCCTCTGGAGGCAAAAGAAACGTAACCACAATTGGCGGGATTGGTTGCCCGTATTACTCCTGCCCGCTGCTCTGATCGTATTTCCCTACACCCGCTTTACAGGCATCGATACCTACAAATGGCAGGATCTGGCGACCGCGATTGCAGTGGAAGAGCAGATCCCATGGTTACTGCATCCGGTAGGATTGTTTGGTTTCTTACCCCGGTCATATCCAAGCCTCCAGCCCGTATTGCTAGCCAACATACAGATCATGGGCAATCTAGGCGTCGATGGCGGTTTCCGTATTCTCTCCCTGTTGATTATCTGGGCGGGCTTCGTCACCAGTCGCTGCTGGTTTGCCGGTTTTGTAAAACGGTCACATGCCGATTGGTGCGCCCTTGCCTATGTCCTTTCACCCGTCTTTATGAGATACAGCCACTGGGCGACCGGTCGCGGCCTCTTTCTTGCCTTGTTTCCCGCCCTGCTGTGTCTGTTGACACCATGCGCTACCGCCAGCCCCCCCGCCACCACCCGCACTGCACGCAACTGGCCACGATGGCTCGGGATCATTACGACAGCATTGCTTTTGGCACTTTCCCATAAAGCGGCCTGGATTGCGCTGCCGCTAGTGCTGATTGCCAGCGTGGCTTATCGGATCATACCCGCGCGGTGGCAGCATAGAACGCTGGCTTTGCTTCCTTTCTTCCTTGCGGGCATTTTGATCTCGCGGGGCATGTTCCTGCCTGGGGTTCCCGGTAAAACCATGGGAGCAATCTGGCTGATGCTTTCACGGTTTGCATGGCTGTTGCCTTTCGGTGTATACACCTGGGTGTTCCGCGCCAAATACCCCGTTTTTACACGCCAACCACTCATCCATTTCGCGTTTCTGCCATGCATCCTGCTCGCGTTTGATCCGCAAATGTACGGGGCCTTGATCGCACTGCCTTTTATTGTTGCACTTGCCATGCCGCTTGTCTTTTCATGCATGGATGATTTGCCCGATCCTGCAGCCCGATACGTTGCCGCGATGCTTGCCTCCATCTTGCTCGTATCTGCCGGTGCGGTCGTGATGCAACGATCGATGCAAGCAGCCACGGCCGATGTCAAAGCTGTCGCAATCTTCCTGAATGAACACGATCCGCGCGGGCCTTTTCAAATCCATGCACCGGAGGATATCCGGACACGTGTGCAGGCCTATGTCACTGGGTGCCCGCGTTTTGCTCTTTCTGGAACCCCCCAAATCCACACAAGCTGGCCCGCACCGCCACCAATACAAAATGTGTTTTCCCAAAACACGGTCATGCAATGGACCGCCTGGCTGCGGAATATTGTAACCGTTCAAGACTTGGATGTGCAGTGGTATGGGAATGTACTGCGGCACTACCACCTCGAAGTCGAGGGGCGCGGCAACATTCCCCGCAACACACGGCTCATCTATCAGAATAAAACCGTGCGGCTTTACGAAGAATAACCTCGCGCTGCGAAATCTCGCAACACATGCAGCGCAGCCAAGGGTTCATCGTGGCTGAGAATAGACGGTGGCAACGCGCGCTACTTATATCAAAAAAAAGCCGCCCCTCCCCGGAGGGAAGGACGGCCCCATGGTGGGCATGGGAGTCTTAATAGATAAACAACATTTCCGTGTAGGACGGTAGAGGCCAGGTGTCATCAGGCAAGATGCCCTCAAGCGCATCCACGACACTGCGCAATGCCTCCATTCTCGCAAGCATATCCAGCGGATCATGCTCATCAGCAGCTTTTACAGATTCAACCCCCGCGATCAAAGCCGCGGTCAGCGAGCTTACTTCACCGAGCACCTTGGAAACAGCCGCCGTATCACTGATGCCAACATCTTTCAGCGCTTTCACCGACTCGGCCAGCGAGGTCTGATACGCAATCGCTGCCGGCAAGATCTGCGTGTTGGCAATCGTAACCGCACAAGTTGCCTCAATGGCGACGGCCTCGACATAAGCACTCTGATAGATCGAATGGCGCGAACGCAATTCAGCTTCCGACAACACCTTGTACTTGCTAAATAGCGTAATCGCCTTATCCGTAAGAAGCGTAGCCAAGGCTTCCGGCCCCTTCTTCAGATTCGGCAGACCACGACGCGCAGCCTCTTCAACCCACTCGTCGGTGTAGTTGTCACCATTGAACAGGATGCGTTTGTGCTTCTTGATCAAGGTCTGTAAAAGCTCCTGCAACGCCGCGTTGAAATCCTTGCCCGCAGCAATCTCGGCATCCAAGGTGGTGCAGATTTCATCCAGTGCCTCCGTGACGATTGTGTTGAGCACAACATTCGGTCCCGCACAGCTCTGGTTGGAGCCAACGGCACGAAATTCGAACTTGTTGCCCGTGAAGGCAAACGGCGACGTACGGTTACGATCGGTAGCATCGCGCGGCAACGTCGGTAGTGATGACACACCTACCTTGATTTCTCCGCCCGTTTTGCTGCTGCTGGCAGGCCCTTTTTCGAGCTGCTCGATCACATCAAAGAGCTGCTCGCCAAGGAAAATCGATATAATCGCCGGCGGTGCCTCGTTGGCACCCAAACGATGGTCATTGCCCGCGGAAGCCACGGAGGCACGCAGTAGATCCGCATGCGTATCAACAGCCTTCATCAAAGCCACAATCATCGTCAGAAACTTTGCATTCTCATGCGGGTTATCACCCGGCGTCAGCCAGTTCTTGCCATCTGGACCACTAACCGCCCAGTTATTATGCTTGCCGGAACCATTTACGCCGGCGAACGGCTTTTCGTGCAAGAGACAAACAAAGCCATGTTTCTCTGCCACAATTCGCAGGGTCTCCATCATTACCATGTTGTGATCAACCGACAAATTCAACGTCTCGAACATTGGCGCAACTTCGAACTGGGCCGGACACACTTCATTGTGACGCGTCCGCGCTGGCACGCCTAAACGCCACAGCTCGCGATCCAGTTCAGCCATGAAATCAATGACACGCATCTTGATCGCACCAAAATAATGATCTTCCATCTGCTGGTGCTTCGCCGGCTTGCGACCAAACAACGTCCGACCGGTCTGCACCAAATCCAGACGCGCTTCATAATAGTCTTTATCAACCAGAAAATACTCCTGCTCCGGACCCAAGGTTGCGAGGGCGCGCTTGCCAGGCAGATCAATGCCAAAGAATTTTCCCAGACGGCAGACCTGCGTGCTGAGCGCATCCATCGAGCGCAACAAAGGTGTCTTCTTGTCGAGTGCTTCACCATGGTAACCACAGAAAACAGTCGGAATACAAAGCGTAGCAACATCGGTACCCTCTTTAATGAAGGCCGGGCTCGTAGGATCCCAGCCCGTATAACCGCGCGCTTCAAACGTGGCCCGCAAACCACCCGAAGGGAAACTCGAGGCATCCGGCTCGCCCTGAATCAACTCTTTGCCCGAGAACTTCAACATGATGCCACCTTCGCCATCCGGCGTTAAGAAAGAATCGTGCTTCTCGGCTGTGCTACCGGTCAACGGCTGAAACCAATGCGTGTAATGCGTTGCACCCTTTTCCAGGGCCCACGTTTTCATGGCCTCTGCAACTTCATCAGCAATGCTGGCATCCAGCGCACTGCCTTCTGATATCGTCTTCATCAAAGAGGCATGTGCCTTCTCTGAGAGATAATTACGCATCACCTTCGGACCAAAGACATTTTCACCAAACATCTCTACCAGTTCGTTCTCCATCATCATTACGTTCATTCCTTTCGTTCGTGGATATCAAAAAGACATACCACTACCACCATGTTTTGTATACGGGACATAATAAAGCAAACAACGTGCCAATATTCGCACCATTCGCAAGATTATGCAGATTTGCTTATATTGTAGAGCTTTATACATTCTTTCGAATCCGTTTTGCCGTCGCTGCTGCTTCTGTCTTACATTTATGTTACAAACCTAAGATTGGATAATACATAATTGTAACGTCGGTGCCGACATCGTAGCGGCAGGTTTGATGTCGTACCAGCAATAGTTGATATTTATTGCGAGATGCTGCAAGATCAGCTCTTTCGGACCATTCGTGAAGTGAATCGTTATATGTCATCAAAATCTTCCCATGTAGAACCGCGTTCGCGCATCGCAATGATTGCGTGCGGCGTTCTGGCACTCGATTGCAAGTTTCTGGCCAACCAAATCGCATCCGAAGTGGACATGTATTTTCTACCGGGTGGCTTGCATGCATCGCCACCGGAGTTACGCCGGCGCTTGCAGGAAACGATCGATGAAATCGATCGCCAGGCAGCCGTCTCTCGTATCGTGATTGGCTATGGTCTTTGCGGTCACGGAACAACCGGCATTCATGCCCGGACAGTTCCACTTGTGATACCGCGTGTGCACGATTGTATTGCCCTCTTTCTGGGGTCCGACCAGGCATACCGACAGCAGTTCGGTAAAGCACCGGGTACCTATTACCTGTCGGCCGGATGGGTCGCCGAGAAACACGATACCAAATCCGGAATGGGCTCTGCACAACCATCCGCGGCGGCCGCTGATTCCGTGAGCTCCGGCGAAATGGCCGCACGCTATGGCGAGGAAAACGCAGCTTACATTGATGACTTTATGCGCAGTTGGACCCGGAATTATACGCGTGCCGCGTTTATCGATACCGGCGTGGGAGGCAGCAAGGAACACTACGCCGAGCAAGCCAAGGCACTTGCCCGGGAACATGGCTGGCAATACGAACGACTCGAAGGAACGCATGATCTGCTGCACGAAGCCCTGACCTGCACGGCAACAACACCAAATATGCTTTTTGTGCCGCCGGGCAGCCAAACGACGTATGACGCCATGCATGGCAAACTTACCTGTGCCCAGCCAGGTGCTGCGACTGCTCACAGCTCGCCGCATCAGAATGCACCGGAACCGGAAGCGGCGGAAGAACATAGCAATACGCAACGCGGGATCGGGATCGGGATCGACGCAGGCGGCACCTATACCGATGCGGTCTTGTATGATCTCGATGCACGCGTGGTGCTGGCCAAGTGCAAAGCCTTGACAACCCATTGGGACTACAGTTACGGAATTCGCGAGGCCCTGGCCGGTCTCGATCCTGCACTTTGTCACAAGGCTTCCCTTGTTGCGGTATCCACGACCATCGCAACAAATGCAATTGTCGAACACCGCGGACAAGCCGTCGGTTTGCTGGTGATGCCACCCTGCGGATGGGCCACGCCAGATGGCTTCCGGCATACACCGGTGGCAACGATCAAAGGCCAGATGACCATTGACGGGATCGAACAGGAAGCCGTTGATCCTGATGAGATTCGGACGGTTGCGCAGGGCCTGATAACGACTGGTGGCGTTACCGCCTTTGCCGTGGGTGGCTATGCCGCGCATGTGAATCCTTCCCATGAACTACACGTCAAAAAGATTGTGCAGGAGGCCACCGGGCTGATCTGCACCTGCAGTCATGAACTGTCCCAGAGTCTGCATTATCGGATCCGTGCAGAAACTGCGGCATTAAATGCCCGGATCATTCCCTGCCTGGAGGAGTTGCTGCAGCGGATCCAGTCGGCCCTGCAAGCATCGGGAATTATGGCACCGATCATGGTGGTGCGCAGTGATGGCTCTTTCATGAATTTGCAGGCTGCCTGTGAGCGCCCGCTCGAAACCATGCTTTCCGGCCCCGCAGCTTCCGCCGCCGGGGCGGGCTGGCTTGCACAAACCGCCAATGGTCTGGTGGTTGATATTGGCGGCACAACAACAGACACCGCCCTGTTGCGCGATGGTCGGGTTGCCATGAACCCGGAAGGTGCATCCATCGGAGGCTGGCAAACCCATATTCGCGCGCTGGATTTATATACCGCGGGTTTAGGTGGTGATAGCTGTATCCGCATCAAACACGGCAAGATCACGATCGGTCCCGACCGCGTCACGCCCTTATCCTGGACCGCCACACATGCCCCCGGAGGTACGGCTGCCATCCACCGGTTACGCAGTGCTGCAGCGGGCCACCCCTTCCTGCCCGATGATTGGATTATGGTACTGCGCACACGCAAAGAGCCCCCCGCTGATTTGTCGGCAAGAGAAGCCCACGTTCTCGACGCGCTTTGCGCGGGGCCACTTACCCCGCACGAGCTGGCCATGGCAATCAGTATCCCCCACCCCGCCATGTTGCCACTGCAGAACTTGCTGCACCTGCAACTGATTGCCTACAGTGGATTCACACCGACCGATGCATTGCATGTAACCGGTGCATGTCAGATCTGGGATACGCAAGCAGCCATCATCGCGGCACAATCCTGTGCAGGCTCTCTCACCCATGCCTGCAAATGGGCCGAAAGTATTATAACCGAATTCCATCACCATCTGGCAATTGAGATTGCCCGCAAGGCACTGCACGAATCTCTGCCGGATATGCATATGACCGATCCGCATATGGAACAAATACTCGCGCATATTGCCAAACCTGCAACCGCTGAAATGCCACACCTGCAACTATCCATGCCTTGGCCCATTATCGGCATCGGGGCACCAGCCGCTGCATTCACACCCGATGCCTGTCAACGACTAGGGGCTCAGGTTGTAATCCCGCCGCATGCCGATGTCGCCAATGCAGTTGGTGCAATCATCGGAACCATCTCGGTTCGCCATAGCCTACGGATCACAACAAACGAAAGTGGCATCTTTCGCATTTCCGGTGCCAAGGATGCACCCTGCTTCACGACGATTGAAGATGCCACCGAATGGTGCGTGCAGCACCTGTACCAGTACCTTGGCACACGGGCACGCAATGCCGGCTGTCCAAACCCCAGCATTGCCATTACCCCCCAAGACCGCTTTGCCCCCTCCAGCGATGGCTCCCCCGTGTTCATCGCCCGCGACATACACGGGCACGCCCACGGCCTTCCGGGCCAGCCTATCCAACCAACGCTTCCAGTTCTTCCCAGCGCACCAAACCAGACTCAATCAGTTGTGCCAGCTCTCCGAGTCGAGACTGTGCAGCAGCGATAACATCAGGTGCCTGACGATAAAACATCGGATCGGCCTGGTCTGCCAGTAGGCTTTCCTGCTCGGTCTCCCACGCCTCAATCCGGGTGGGTAACGTCTGCAGTTCCTGCCGCTCCCGATTTGTTAATTTGCGCGTTACTCCCGCCGTACGCGTTTCCTTGCCGGACGATTTCTTTTCGGTGGTTGTCGCAGCTATCGGCGTGGCGCGCTGCAACAACCAATCATCGTAGCCCCCCGCATATTGGCCGATCCGGCCATTGCCCTCGAAAACCAACGTCCGCAAAACCGTACGATTCAGAAAATCCCGATCATGACTCACCAGTAGCATCGTCGCCGGATGCTGCAGGATTTGCTCTTCCAGCAGATTCAGGGTCTCAAGGTCCAGATCATTGGTCGGTTCATCCATAATCAGGAAATTGAAGGGTTGCGTAAACGCCATCGCCAAAAGTAACCGGTTTTTTTCGCCTCCCGATAAAATCCGCACCGGCGTCCGTGCTCGCTCCGGCGTAAAAAGAAACTCTTGCAAATAGCCATACGCATGCCGCTGCTGCCCATTCACTTCAACGTACATACCGTCGCCGCTGATATTTTCCAATATTGATTTAGCCGGATCCAATGCGCCACGCAACTGGTCAATCCGCGCAATCTGCAACCGCGTGCCCAATTGCAATGTACCCGCCTGCGGTTGCAACTGACCAAGAATTAGCTTCAGTAGCGTCGTTTTGCCGCAACCATTTGGACCGATAATCCCGATTTTTTCTCCGCGCATGATCTGCAAATCCAGATCCCGGATCAGGAGGCCCGTGAACTGGTCGCGATTGCTTACACAGAAATGTCGCGTTCGGTGCAGGGTCGCA
>JBLRXB010000014.1:0-21883 GCA_047920915.1 Kiritimatiellia bacterium | reverse complement strand
GCCTCGATGCGGGACGTCTGCTCGTTGATGTCGTGTCCGTACAGGCAGAGACCGGCTTCGAGACGCAGGGAATTTCTAGCGCCAAGTCCGATCAGAGATACCTTTTCGTCTTCGAGGAGTTTTCCGCAGAAGTCGTTGGCATGGGATTCGGCCACCGAGATTTCGAAGCCGTCCTCGCCGGTGTATCCGGAGCGCGAAATCCAGAGTTCGGTGCCCTGCCAATTGGCAATGATGGCATCCATGAAGCGCATGGCTTCTATTGCGGGGATCATTTGGGCGAGAGCATCGGTTGCGGCGGGACCTTGCAGGGCGAGGAGGGCCCGATCTTCCAGTGGTTCAACCGGCGTATTGAGGTGTTCCTGCAGCCAGGCCAGATCGTGTGTTTTGCGGGCCGCATTAACGACCAGTAGGAGACCGGCTTCCCCTTGATGGGTGACGATGATATCATCCAGGATGCCGCCATCAGCATTGGTAAAATAGGTATAGCGCTGACGTCCAGGGAGAAGCCCTTGGATGTCGGCCGGCACGAGCGCTTCCAGACCGGTAGCTGCATTTGGCCCGGTTATGCGCATCTGGCCCATGTGGCTGATATCGAAGAGTCCGGCGTGTTTGCGGGTATGGTGGTGTTCCCAGAGCAGGCCGTTGGGGTATTGCACGGGCATGCTGTAACCGGCGAAGGGAACCATTTTGGCACCGTAGGTCAGATGGCGGTTGTAGAGGCAGGTCTGGGCTAAAGTAATTTGTGTTTCCATTGGGTACTGTGCCTTTGTGTGCGGGTGAGAATACTTGTATGCGTGTTTCCAGATTGCATTTTCCTTATTGTTAACATAATGGAGATCTGGGCGCAAGAAGAAGTGGTGGGCGGGGGTATGTTTTGGGTATGTGGATTCTGGTGCTTGGATCAGCTGCGGGAGTGTGGTATCAGGATAGATATGGAAGTGAAGGTGACAAAGAAAGGTTGGTTGGGGTTTCCGTTGCGGGAGCTTGTCGTTGCGCCGATGGTGGATCAGTCCGAGCTGGCGTTTCGTATGCTGTGCCGCAAGTACGGGGCCAGCTTGTGTTTTACACCGATGCTGCATGCGCGGCTGTTTTCTGAGAGTGCAAAATACCGTCGGAGCAAATTCACGACGGTGCCGTCGGATCGTCCGCTGATCGTCCAGTTTTGTGGGAATGATCCGGACATCTTGCTGGCTGCAGCCCGGCATGTCGAGGGATGTTGCGAGGCGGTGGATTTGAATCTGGGGTGTCCGCAGAACATTGCCAAGCGGGGTCGCTACGGCTCGTTTCTGCTGGAGCATGGCGATTTGATCGGTCGGATTGTGGCGCATATGTCTTCGAATCTGGCTACACCGGTATCGTGTAAAATCCGGGTACTGCCTTCGCGCGAAAAAACGTTGGAGTTGGCCATGCGGCTTGAGGATGCCGGGTGTGGCTTGTTGACGGTACATGGTCGGACGAAAGAGCAGAACAAGGAGCGGGTAGGGAGCTGTGACTGGGATATTATCCGGGCGATCAAGGAGCGGGTATCGGTGCCTGTGATTGCGAATGGCGGGGTGGGAACATTTGCCGAGGGTATCGCCTGCCGGGAGGCGACCGGCGCGGATGCGGTGATGAGTGCCGAGGGTATTCTGGAGAATCCGGCATGCGTGGCGGGAATGGATCCGGCGCCATCCCCCACACGAATGGCTTTAGACTATCTGGAGATGGTTTTGCTGTATCCCGACACCAAGAAGGTGGTGCAGGCGCATCTTTTCAAGTTGTTGCATGGGCCATTATGCGTGCATCCGGAGTTCCGGCAGCAGATTTCGCGTCCGTGCCGGGTGCGCGATTTCGGTGCTTATCTGGGTGCGATGCGGCAGTGTGTCGAGTCTCTGGCCGCTTTGCATCATGGAGACGGGGCGGAAGTGTGTGTGAATCGCCGCTGTCATCCGCACGAGCGTTTGGGTGAATATTATCCTTGGTATGGTAGACATCGGGGTGCATTTGGGGTATAAGTTGCGCGTTCTGAATTGTGACAGTTCTGGGGTGTGAAAGAGGAGACGACGATATGCGGGCATTTGAAAGTCCATTGGGAGAATCGGTTGCGGCGGCGTATAAGATTGCCAAAGAGCGCTATGCGGCATTGGGTGTGGATACGGATGTGGCGATTGAGCGGGCGTTGCAGTTACCGGTTTCCTTGCATTGCTGGCAGGGTGATGATGTCCAGGGGTTCGAGGTTAAGGAGAGCACTTCCGGTGGCGGGATCATGGCGACAGGGAATTTTCCGGGGCGTGCCCGCAATGGCGACGAGCTGCGGCAGGATCTGGATGCCGTGCTGAAATTGTTGCCGGGGTCGCATCGTTTGAATTTGCATGCCTTTTATGCCGAGACCAATGGCAAGGTTGTGGATCGTGATGCGCTGGAGCCGGCTCATTTTTCCCGCTGGATGGATTGGGCCAAGGATAGTGGCATCGCGTTGGATTTTAACCCGACATTTTTTGCGCATCCGAAGGCCGATGATGGATTTACGTTGTCCAATGCGGATGATGGCATTCGTGCGTTCTGGGTGCGTCATGGCATTGCCTGCCGCAAGATTGCCGTGGAAATGGGCAAGCGCCAGGGTGGTCCTTGTGTGATTAATCACTGGATACCCGATGGGTCAAAGGATTTGCCGGCTGACCGCTGGGGACCGCGTCAACGGTTGGTGGAGTCGCTCGATGGCATGTTGGCTAAAGATACCGGGGTTGACACGGATCTTTGCGTGGATGCCGTGGAGAGTAAGCTTTTCGGGATTGGCAGTGAGGCCTACGTGGTGGGATCGGCAGAGTTTTACCAGGCGTATGCGCTACAAAAGGGTATCTTGTATTGTCTGGATATGGGCCATTTCCATCCGACAGAAACCATCCATGACAAACTGTCGTCGCTGCTGCAATTTCATAAACGGGTGTTGATGCATGTGAGTCGTCCGATCCGCTGGGACAGTGATCATGTTGTGATCTGGAACGATGATTTGTCGGCCGTATTCCAGGAGTTGGTGCGTGGCCATGCGTTGGATCGGGTATTTGTGGCGCTGGACTTCTTTGATGCCTCCATTAATCGCGTGGGGGCTTATGTCACAGGCGCACGCGCAACGCGCAAGGCTTTGCTGTCGGCATTATTGGAACCAGTGGCCTTGCTGCAGGCACTCGAGCGCGAAGGCCGCGGGGCAGAGAAGCTCGGGCTGATGGAGGATTTGAAGGTGATGCCGTTTGGGGCGGTGTGGGATATGCTGTGCGAGCAGGCGGGCGTTCCTGCTGGTGCGGGTTGGATTGCGCAGATGCAGGCTTATGCGGACACGGTACAGGCACTGCGCGCGTAAGAGGGTCAGACTGAAGACAGACAGAACGGATAGGTTTCGAGAAATATACAATAGGAGCCTATGTGCGGGTGCGATCCCACCGGCCTTGCGTCGGTGGTGAAGAAAGTTGAGGGGAGGCGGTCTTTTCTCCCGGCTCAACGTTTGCCGCCACCGGGATAAACCCGGTGGGCGGTATTTCATTATGAGGTAGAGGGTTTATGAATGATGTGCAGGAAATGTTGGCGACGATAACAGCGTTATCGCAGCGGTTCGGTACGCCGGATTATGTGTTGGGTGGTGGTGGTAATACATCGGTGAAGAACGATGAGATGCTGTGGGTTAAACCCTCCGGGACGACGTTGGCCGGGATGACGCCGGAGACCTTTCTTCCTTTGGTACGCGCGCGGATCGAACCGTTATATGCAACAACCCCTCCGTCGGATGCCAATGCCCGCGAGGCTTTGGTGAAGGACATGATGCAGGCGGCGGTGCAGGATGGGGCTACGGGGCGTCCTTCGGTGGAAGCCCCGCTGCATAATGTGTTTGATGCGCGTTATGTCGTGCACACCCATCCCACGCTGGTGGGCGGTTTTGTTTGTGGGCAAAAAGGGGCGGAGATGTGTGCCCGATTGTTTCCGGATGCGCTTTGGATGCCATATGTCGATCCGGGTTATACGCTGTGCATGCGTGTCCGCGAGGCGATTCAGGCCTATACGGAGCAGCATGGTCAGCAGCCGTCGATTCTGATGTTGGAGAATCATGGCGTGTTTGTGGCCGGGGATGATACGGATACGATTGTTGCGACGTATGATCGGGTGATGCGTGCCCTGCAGCGGGTCTATGCCGTTGCGGGGGTGAGTACGCAGCAGGTTCCGATGCAGTCGGCTGAAGTAGCGGCTGCTGATCGCGTTTTGCTGCAGTCGGTGCTGGGTGAGGATGCTGCTTTTATGGTAGCGGGTTCGGGATTTGCGCCTGCCGCTGGTCCGCTGACGCCGGATCATATTGTATATGCCAAGTCCTATGCCTATTGTGGTGTACGTACAGAGGATGGGGTACGTGTGTTTATGGACAAGCATGGGTATGCCCCCCGCGTTATCGCGACAGATTCTGCTATCTATGGCGTTGGACGTACGGCCAAAGCCGCCGAGCTTGCATTAGCCTTTGCGCACGATGCGGCGCGCATTGTAGGCTTGGCGGAAGCGTTTGGTGGCGTGCAGTGGATGACGGATGCCGCGCGCGCATTCATCGAGAACTGGGAAGTGGAATCGTACCGGAGCAAGGTTTCGACTTGAGGGATCAGGGGATCGAGAGCACGACCGCCAGCGCCAGCATGGCGAGAATCGTGCTGAGCAGGACGCCACTGCCGGCAAGTTTGTCGTCGGCCCCCATTTGTTCTGCCATGACATAGCCGGATATTGCGGTCGGGCAGGCCAGAAAGATCAAGGCCATGCGTGCCTCCATGTTGCCGACCCCGAACAGCCGGATGAACAGGACGCCGATCAGTGGCATGATGGCAACTTTCAGCAGGGAGGCGGCCCATGCTGCGCGCCCGAATGTGGCGCGCATTTTCCCTTGTGTGAAGGATGCGCCAATGGAAAACAGTGCCAGGGGAAGTGCCATATCGCCCAAGGGGCGTAATGTTCGCTCCAGTGTTTTGGGTAATCCCATTCCCGTGGTCGAAAGGAAAAGGCCCGCCAGACAGGCGATGATCAGCGGGTTTGTAATGATTTTCTGTGCAATTTCGCGCTTGGATGGGTGGTGTCCTGCGCCGCGATTCGCGCCGTGTGCAAGGATGGTAACGCAAGCGATATTGTACAGCGGAACAGAGGGTGCCAGCACAAGCATGGCGGCCGTTTTGAAGCTGGCGGGATCCATGTCCGGGGGCAGGCTGTCGAGCGCATAGAACAAGACGGGCAGGCCGATATAAGCCAGATTGCCGCGCATGGCGATCTGGACGAAAGATGCTGTAGTTGGGGGTGGAAGGCGGAGGAGTCGGGCACATACGTAGGCCAGGAGGGTGATGGATACGGTTGTGGCGATCAGTACATACAAAACCTGAAATGCGGGCCCGGCCTCGAATGGGGACGTAGCGATACCCACAAGCAGGATGGCGGGGAGGCCGATGTAGAAGGTGAGCTTGTTCAAGCCCGAGAAGAAGTCTTCAGGCAGGCGCTTGCTGCGATGCAGTCCCCAGCCCAGAAGAATCATCAGGCAAACCGGTGCGAGTGTTGGAAACGTTACTTCGAAGAACATGGTTAGGTTCCGGGTTTGAGGTTTTACATCAGGGTGTGCAGGTTACCGATCTCATGCTATGATTGCGATCGTGTTTTTTCAATACGAGGTATGTTTCGCGGTGGGGGTCGAAACCTGACAATTCCTTGCCGCTTTCACGTTGTGTGCTTTGGGGTTGCCCGCAGTTGCGAATTGCTGGGTAACGGCGCGGATGAATTGACATATGGCTTCGGAATCAGATAGGATCAGGCTTATGATTCCTCAGTGGGTTATCGAAAAAAAGCGTGATGGTCATTCTTTGACGGATGCGGAGATACGTGCATTTATTGTCGATTATACCGCTGGTGCGATACCGGATTACCAGATGTCGGCGCTTGCCATGGCGATTTTTTTCCGTGGGTTGGATGCGCGCGAGGTCACGACACTGACCGATGCGATGATGCGCTCGGGCGAACAGATTGATAGCTCGGGTCTGGATATGCCGACATCCGACAAGCACTCTACGGGGGGCATTGGCGACAAGGTTTCCTTGCTGCTGGCTCCGATGGTGGCATGTTGCGGTGTGGGTGTGCCCATGCTTTCCGGTCGCGGGCTGGGCATTACGGGCGGGACGCTGGACAAGCTGGAGGCCATTCGCGGTTACCGGACGAATCTGGAGACAGCGGAATTTCTGGATGTGATTCGTGCCTGTGGTTGCTGCATCATGGGCCAAACGGGAACGTTGGCACCAGCAGACCGTAAGCTGTATGCCTTGCGAGATGTTACGGGTACGGTCCCTTCCATTCCGTTGATAGCCGCGAGTATTATGTCCAAGAAGCTGGCGGAGGGCACCGCCACGCTGGTGTTGGATGTGAAGTGCGGGAATGGTGCCTTCATGCAGCGGATGGAAGATGCGCGTGCTTTGGCGGAAGTGATGATTCGTATCGGGCGTGGAATGGGACGGGATATTTCGGCCCTGATCACGGCCATGGATCAACCGCTGGGCACCACTGTCGGGAATGCGCTGGAAGTTGTTGAAACAGTGGAAGCTCTGCAGGGCAAGGGGGCGCCTGATTTAATGGAAGTAACGCTTCGTTGTGGAATTGAAATGCTGCGTCTGACACAGGTGGAGTTAGATGCCGATGCGGCCCGCAATGCGTTAGTAAAAACCATCTCTACCGGCATGGCTTTTGAACGGCTCAAGCAAATGGTAGCCTTGCAGGGAGGGGACCCCGCCGTGTTGGATGATACCGGTCTGTTGCCACAGGCCCCGGTGGTGGTCGAGGTGCCTGCCCCGGAAGCCGGATATATAGCAGGCGTCGAGGCGAAGGGTATAGGCCGCGCGGTATTGCAGCTTGGGGCTGGTCGTAAGCAAACGACGGATACCATCGATCCTTCTGTGGGGGTAAGTCATTTGGTCAAGGTCGGGGGGGCGGTATCGAGGGGCGATGCCTTGGCGCGCATATATGCGGCTAGCGAAACAGATGCCGCGATGGCCAGGGATCAGGTGTTGGCGGCGATACAGATAGCGGGTGAAAGGGTTGTTGTGCCGCCCGTGATCTTGGACGTTGTGGGAGCGGAAGGGGCTGCAACCAAGCATGGATGACATGAAACTGATTGAGATGGCCAGGGGGGCAGCGCAACAGGCGTACTGCCCGTATTCGCATTTTCAGGTTGGAGCAGCTTTGCTGACGCGTGACGGGAATGTGTTTTGCGGCTGTAATGTAGAAAATGGCTCGTATGGCCTGACGATTTGTGCCGAGCGCACGGCGCTAGGTTCGGCGATTGCAGCGGGCCATCGTGCTTTTGTGGCCATTGCGATTGTGGCCACGCGTATGGCAACTCCCTGCGGGGCTTGTCGACAAGTGCTGGCAGAATTTGTGTCACCTTCCTTTCGGATAATGGCGGCGGCGCTTTCCGCGTCGGAGGCCTGCAAGGTTTACACCATGGCGGAATTGTTGCCGCATACGTTTGTTCTTGATGAACTGCGCACAAAGGAAAATGCATGAAGAAGCGAGCCAGGAAAAGCAGTGGTGTCCGCAAGACATTTGTTCTGGATACGAATGTGTTATTGCACAATCCCCAAAGTCTAGAGTCCTTTTCGGATAATCGTGTGGTGATTCCGATGGCCGTGATCGAGGAGCTGGACAAATTCAAGACGCATAACGATGAACTGGGTCGCAATGCCCGGCATGTGATTCGGCGGATTGATTCGTTACGTACCGAAGGCAGTTTGCGCGATGGGGTACCGTTGCCGAGTGGCGGGGTGCTGCAAATTCGCAGCGCGTTGTTATCCGAGGCAGAAGGGATGCTGGTCGAGAATGTTCCCGATAACTTGATCTTGCGACTGGCGTACGAACTGATCACGGAAAACGAGGATGTGATATTTGTCAGCAAGGATATCAATGCTCGTTTGAAGGCCGATGCGCTGGGTTTGCAGGTGATGGATTTCGAGAAGGAAAAGGTCAATTTCGATGAGCTTTACACGGGCTACACGGAGATGACGGTTCCACTGGCAACGATCAATGGTTTTTTCAAGAACCGCGTATACAAGCACAGTTCGATTGGTTCCTTTCCCAATGAGTTTGTGTTGATGCGGGAGCGTACGAATCGCAAGCGTGGGAATACGGCTCTGGCGCGGGTACTGGAACCCGGAACACTGGTACATCTTTCAAGTGATCTCGAGCGTGTCTGGAATATAGCGGCGCGCAACCGGGAGCAGCGTCTGGCGCTGGAGTTACTGATGGATCCGTCGGTGCAGATTGTGACACTGGTCGGTCAGGCCGGTACGGGGAAAACCCTGCTGGCTTTGGCGGCGGCTTTACAGAGCACGCTGCGTAATCATCGTTATGATGGCATTCTGGTTTCGCGTCCGATTATTCCGATGGGCAAGGATATCGGTTACTTGCCGGGCGCAAAGGAAGAAAAGCTTGCGCACTGGATGCAGCCGATATTCGACAATCTGACCTTTTTGATGAATGAGCCCGGGGAGAAGGGGGTAGCGGGCAAAAAGAAGACCAAGGTTACGCCGAAGGACCGGATAGAAGCGCTGTTGCATAACGACACGGTGGTACTGGAGGCGCTCACTTATATCCGCGGTCGATCGATACCCAACCAGTATGTGATTGTGGATGAGGCGCAGAACCTCACCCCGCATGAGGTGAAGACGATTGTGAGTCGTGCGGGAGAGAATACCAAAATGGTTTTAACGGGCGATCCGTACCAGATCGACAATCCTTATCTGGATGCATCGAGTAATGGGTTGACGTATGCAACCGAAAGATTGAAGTCGCTTGCGATTCACGGGCATGTAACCCTGCAGACCAGTGAGCGCAGTTCATTGGCTGCTGTCGCCGCGCAGTATCTCTAAAAAAGCTGAAAACACAGAAAAGCTGGAATGGATGTTGGTCTCGCTGGGGCAACCGCTAATTATGAGAATTTGTTTTTGGAACCGCAGAACAACGCAGAATACGCAGAAGGAGAAAGGCCATGGAGTATCGGAATTTAGGACGGTCGGGTTTGAAGGTAAGTGCCTTGTCATATGGTGCGTGGGTAACGTTTGATACGCAGTTGCAGGTGGATGCGGCCAAGGATTGTATGGTGGCGGCTTATGATGCAGGCGTGAATTTTTTTGATAATGCCGAAGCTTATGCGGCCGGAAAAGCGGAAATCATCATGGGGGAGGTGCTGAAGAAAAACGGTTGGCGGCGCGACAGTTATATTGTTTCGTCCAAGGTAATGTTCGGTTGCGGACACAAGGGTCCTACGCAAAAAGGGCTTAGTCGCAAGCATGTGTTTGAGGCTTGTCATCAGGCAATGGAACGGCTGCAAGTCGACTATCTGGATTTGTATTTCTGTCATCGTCCGGACCCGCAGACGCCTATCGAAGAGACGGTTTGGGCCATGCACAGTTTGATTATGCAGGGTAAAGTCCTGTATTGGGGTACGAGTGAATGGAGTGCCCAGGAAATTACGCAAGCGCATCAGGTTGCTCGGCAGTACAACTTGATTCCCCCGCTGATGGAGCAGCCGCATTATAATCTTTTCCATCGTAAACGTTTCGAGAAGGAGTATGCGCGGCTGTACACAGAGTATGGTCTGGGTACGACCATCTGGTCACCCCTTGCAAGTGGCGTTTTGACAGGTAAATACCGTGACGGGATACCGGCGGACTCGCGGTTGGCTTTGCCGGGCTACGAGTGGTTAAAAGAGGCCCTTAACGGGGAGAAGGGTAAGCAACGCCTGGCAGCGGTAGATTCGCTTGCACAGGTCGCTGATGGCCTTGGTGTTTCCCTTGCCGCGTTGTCTTTGGCGTGGTGTCTGAAAAACCCGAATGTCAGTACGGTTATCATGGGTGCCACAAAGGTTTCGCAGATCGCTCAGAATCTGAAGGCCCTGGATGCTGCGGATTTGCTGGATGCTGCCGTTATGGAGCAAATTGCCGAAATCGTCAAAGATATCGAGGTCTGATTCAGGCGTCTTGGAGAACCTTGAGCGAAGCGGATGCGACCAGGTTTTTGACGGTTTCTCGATATGCTTCCATGTGTGGTGCGACCAGGTGCGCCTGCAGCGCTGCGACGCTTGCCCATTTTTCTACGATGGTGACAATGTTCTCGTCAAGCTGTTGTGCGGGGGCATGGATATCCACATCGACAGTGGGGGTGTATTGCACACAGCCTTCTTCGTTGAGGACGGTCGGGACGATAGCCTTGAAGGCGTTGAGAAACGCGGGAACTTGGCCGGGTTTGATCGTGATGGATGCGATTACATGAATCATACACTTTTCCTAGTTGGTTTGCTTGTTTCGTGGGATAGACAACAGTACGGGGCGATGATCGCTCAGGGCCCAGGCTGGTTTCAAGAGAATTTCCGCCGTTAATGCAGGCAATCCCTTGGTGAAGATATAATCGAAGCATGCCGGAGGGAATCCGCCGCGGGGGGGCCATGTGATGCGCTCTTCGAAAGGTACCGTCTGCCAGGATGAATGAAAGCCCGCTTCGGTAAAAATGTCGATTGTACGTTCGTCTTCGAGATCTTCGAGATTGAGGCGCACATTCAAATCGCCACCAATGATAACCTGGATGGGGCCCCGGTCGGCATACCGTGCTTCTTTTCTGGCGACATGCTTCAAGATTTGGCGGGCGCCGCTTTCGCGCATGGCGATATTGACATCTCGCTCGCCCCAGTTGCTTTTGAGGTGCACGGCATATACGAGCAGGGTTCCGCCGAAGGGCGACTCGAGAGCTGTGAATACATAGCCGCGATACGGCTCTTCGTCGCCGTAGTCATAGGCCTCGCCGGTAAAGCGTTCCTCGTAGCTTTCGAGGGCCTTAAAGCTGCTGGCAATGACAATTTGCTGTGAAATACGGGGATCAGGGCGTTGAAATGTGCTGACAACGTGCAGTTCGAGTCCGGGGAATTGGTCGACAAGAAATTGCGCAGCTTCGCGGTTGCGGATTTCCTGCAGCATCAGGATGTCTGGTTCGAGGGTGGGCAAGTATTCAGCGACATCCTCGCGATGCGCGGCTTCGGCGCGTGCGGTTGGTTGGGGGGTGCGTCCCGGGAACCACTCAATGTTCCAGGTTACAACACGTAGATGTTGAGGCTCTTCGGCTCCTGTTCGAAGCGGCAAGCACGTTACCAGTGTAAGCATCAGCAAGCGTGCCAGAATAGATGTGTATTTATGACTGTTCATACTTGGGACTATAGCAAAGCAAACGCACTTGACCAAGGGAGAATGCCAAGCGAAAAGTGGCCAATTAGTGAGGGTACTTGGGCGGCCAAGATGATGCGGGCGTGAAACTTGAGGCGATTGTGTGTGTGTGAGTGTGTGGGTATGGTAGCATTGCACCGTATTTCCTCACATTCTCACGTACCCACATACTTCTTCGAAACGGGTGAAGTTATAGGGGAGAAGTCCAATGGGCAATCATGCACGATATTCGCTCTCCTTGGACATTGGACATTCCTTGTTGGATATTGAAATCGGTTGTGGTATCGGAGTCAAAAACCACAACATATTGTACAACGGCATGAAGTTACTGGTTAGACCGTGATTTCGGGGGCGGGGGGGCCACCGGGGCGTTCCCAGTCGCACAGTCCGCCGGCGATGATGGATGCACCGCCATCGATCACGAGGGTGTGGCCAGTGATTTTGGCGGCATAGGGACCGAGCAGGAAGGCGACGCCATCGGCGACGGCCTGCTTGTCTTTGGAGATGTCCCACGGTAGCGGACAGGATGCTTCCCACATGTGGATCATATTTTCAAAACCGGGAATCTTGGTGGCGGCTTTGGTTGCCAGCGGGCCAGCCGAGACGGCATTTACGCGAATGTTATCGCGTCCGTGGCGGCGGGCAAGTGCGCGCACAAGTGCTTCCAGTGCGGCCTTTTCAACGCCCATCCAGTTATAGCAGGGATAGACGTGTGATGTGTCGAAGGTGAGCGCAACGACTGAGCCGCCGTTTTCCAGACGCGGTCCGCCATATTTCAGCACTGTAGCCAGCGAGGCACAACTTATATGGTGCGCCAGCTTGATGTCGTCAATGGCATCGGTATGGAATTCTGGTCCCAGAAGCGTCCGTGGATTGGCAAAGGCGATGGAGTGTACGATGCCAGCCAGTGGGGCGATGCTACCAAAAAGTTCTTTGACTTGATCAATGTTTGTAATGTCGCAGTACCGGAAGTCCAGGTTGGCCCGGTCCTCATCGGTAAGGGCAGAGGCTCGATCCAGGAAACGGCGTTTGATGATGTCGTTCTGAACCGTATAGATGACATTGCCGCCTAAAGATTCGATGGTTTTGCCAATGCGAAATGCAATCGACTCCGGATCCAGGAGTCCCATTACCAGATAATATTTGCCAGCTTCGATCATAGGACACTGCGCCTTTTTACAATTGGTTAAATATATTTTTGTTAGCATGTAATAGCGTATTCGGGGCCCGGTGTCGAACGCAAAAATCACGTGTGTTGCGGTTGCTGTTTCGGTGTGGCTGTGGCAACATGCGCAAATGCCATCCTTTTCTGAAAGAACTTCGTGGGCCAGAACCTTGACGCCACTTGCTGATGCATGTGCCGGGCGTGCCTCGCGGTCTGGCAATGTGCTGGATCTGACTTGTGCGAACCCGACGCAGCAGGGGTTTGTCTATGCCGCAGATGTTGTGGCCGATTTCTGGGCATCCGGACAGTCGTACGCGCCTCATGCGTTAGGGATTCCTGATGCGCGTCAAGCTGTGGCGGACTATTTTTGCAAGCAGGGGGGGGCTGTAGTCGCGTCGCAGGTCTGGATGGGGTCGGGCACGAGTGAGTTGTATGCGCACACAATGGCGGTGCTCTGTGATCCGGGGGCGTGCTGGCTCGTGCCGCAGCCGGGATACCCATTGTTTGATTATGTTGCAGATCTGGCTGGTGTGCAGTTGGCGCACTACCCTTTGTGCTATGACGGCGGCTGGTTTTGGGATGAGGCCGCCCTGGATGCGGCGGTTCGAGCATCTGGTGCGCGTGCGATTGTGGTGATCTCGCCACATAACCCTACGGGGCATGTCTGGACAATGGCTGAACGCGAGATGGTTTTGGCGTGTTGCAAGCGGCATGCGATGGCCCTGATTGTCGATGAGGTCTTTTTAGATTTTCCGATCGACAGGGCGGCGTCGATTGCCAGTTGTGCGGGTTGCGCTGAGGTGCTTACGATCTGCTTGTCGGGGGCCTCGAAGGTGGCAGCCTACCCGCAGGGTAAAATTGCGTGGGCGGCGGTTTCGGGGCCGGGGTCGGATGAGTTTCTGGCGCGGGCCGAGTTGGTGTCGGACACGTTTTTGAACACGTCAACTGTGATTCAGGCCGGATTGCCCAAGGTTCTGTCTGCTGCGGGAATGATGCAGGAGCGAATACGGTCGCGTTGTCGCGCGAATCTTGCTGTGGCTCGAGAGATTCTGGCCGATAGCTCGATATCGGTTTGTGCTGTGCAAGCTGGTTGGTCCGTGCTATTGCGTTTTCCGCAAGTACGGGATGATGCGCAGTGGGCCATGCTGGCACTGGCGCAGGAGGGGGTATTGACCCATCCGGGGTATTTGTTCGGGATGGAGGCAGTGAGCCAGAGTCCGTTTCTGGGCATTTCCTTGCTATTGGAGGCGTCTTTGTTCAAGGAAGGATGTGCGCGATTGGCTCGGATTGCGGCATTCAGCAACGTGTATTGATTGAATGTGGGGAGTGGGTAGATGGGGGACGTTGTAACTGCTGTAGATTCGGGGGAAGCCAGGGTGCAGGTCGGTGCATACCGTGGTTTTTTGCGCGGGGTGGCGCGAGATGCCCGGGCGCGGGAGTGGCTGTCGCGGCTTGGTCGGCATCTGCGGGATCAGGTAGGTATGGTGCTTACCGAAGGGCGGCACTGTAATGTGCGTTTTGCCATGCCTACGGATGAAGGCACCGTTGATGTGGTGGTAAAATCTTTTGCTTGTGGTGGCACTGTTGAGAATATACGCAGCCGTCAACGGGGAACCAAGGCGTCGTGCAGCTGGGCAGCAGCCCTTCATTTGTATCAACATGGGGTTGGTACGCCGGAGCCGTTGGCGTGGTTGGAGCATGATCAGGACGGCCGCGTGCGTGAGAGTTATTATGTTTCGGTGTATTTGCCGGATACCATCAGTTTCAAGGATGCGCTGATTGGCTTGTACCGCGAAGAGCCGGATGGTACCAAGCTAATGGCGCTGCTGCAGACGGTTGCGGATGCGATTCGCAAAATGCATGCGTCGGGCTTTGTGCATTATGATCTGGGCAATCAGAATATCCTGATGCGGCGTAAATGCAGCCATATCTGGGGTGATGTGCATTTTATTGATTTGAACCGGGGCCGTATCCGTGCGGCGGTTTCAGACCGGGAACGAGGGCGCGATCTTTCGCGGATTGCCTTGCCAAGCGATTTTATGCGCGTATTCAGGGAAATGTATGTTGGTGGGGAGCCTTCGCGTGCGTTTCTGACGTGGGAAGCGCGCTACCGTGGTTTGTATGCCTTGCATACGAGTACGCGGCGTTTGCGGCATCCTGTCCGCGAGCTGCGCAAGCAGACGCGCAGCGATACGGCATTAGAGTATCCGGCTCCTGCATCGATTTGGATATGGGATCCATTATCGCGCCAGCCGCTGGTAACGATGCAGCGTAAAGAACGCAAAAAACATTTTTCCTTGCTGCGGCATGCGCACGTGGTGTGGTCTTCTTTGCGGGCATTGCCCCTGAGTATTTATCATTATCGTGCTTACCTGCGGGATGCCTTCCGGTCTCCGCGCACATTTGACGGGTGCGTTGGGGTTGCCGTGGAGTGGCGAGCCGATGATACGGGTCGCACCTTGCAGGCACTGGGGGCACTGGGGCCGATACCGGTATTGGTGCGCTTTTACCGGCACGAGAGCAAGGCGGCGATTGCCGGCGCGATTGAGTTGGTCAGGGCTTTGCATACACAGGGGCATCCGGTCAGTGTCGCGCTATTGCAGGATCGCGCGGCCGTGAGCAACCCTTTGCTGTGGCGTTTCTTTGTGGATGAAGTGTTGGGGGCGGTATGCGATGTGGTTGAGCTGGTTGAAGTTGGCCATGCCATCAATCGTGTAAAATGGGGAATCTGGACGTTTAAGGAGTATCGGTTGCTCATGCGTCCGATTGTGTCCTGGCGCAACACCCTTCCGCATGTGCGTTTTGGCGGTCCTGCCGCTATCGATTTTGAGTATCCCTACATTCCTGCCGCCCTCGATGTTTTGCCTTCAGATATGCGATTCGGGGTTTTAACGCACCATTTGTACGTTGATCGGCGGGGGGCACCCGAGAACCCGCAAGGTCGTTTTGCGTTGGTTGAGAAGCTGGCACTAGCCCGGGCGATTGGCAAGGCACACAAGAATTGCGGGGACGGCTTGATTGTGACGGAGTTCAATTGGCCGTTAGCCGGGACAGGGATTCATTCGCCGGTTGGCGCGCCATATGTGTCTCCGGGGGTTCGTCACAATGATCCGAGTGTTCCCGAGGAGGAGGCTGCGGCGTACCTGTTACGCTACATTTTGATCGCGATTGGTTCGGGGCTGGCCGAGCGCGTGTTTTGGTGGGGGCTGGTGGCGCATGGTTTTGGTTTGATTGATGATGCTGGTGAAAGTTGGCGCGAACGTCCTGCATATCTTGTGCTTCAGGCATTTCTGGTGCGGACGAAAGGGCTTGTTTTCCACCGCCGGACCGCATTACAGGGGGAAGGCGGGCTGGTTTGGTGTTACGCGTTTAATGATGCTTCTGCATGTCATATTTTGTCTGTGCTGTATACGGAATCGCCACATGATGTGCAGTTAGCTGTTTCGGGCGTGTCGTCGTTGTTGAATGCCTACGGAGATACTTTGCCGATTGAAAGCCAGCATATAAGGGTGGGCGCAATGCCGATCTATGTACTGATGTAGGATCGTAGTCGGCAATGTGCGCTGTACGCAGCTACATTTGTATGGTGCCACGGAGCCAGCCTCTTGCCGCATCGCTTCGCGATGATCAGGGGCAGATCTCGCCGACGCCTTGAAGCACGAGGCTGGGGCGGTAGGCATAGCGGTTTATCTGATCTTCTGTGGTAGTAACACCGCTGAGAACGAGAATGGTTTGAATTTCGGATTCTATACCGGCGACGATGTCGGTATCCATGCGGTCACCGATAATCACGGTTTCCTCGCGCGGACTATTGAGGAGTTTGAGAGCATGGCGCATCATCAGGGGGTTGGGTTTGCCTACATAGTAGGCTTTGCAGCCGGTTGCCAGTTCGACCGGTGCGACCAGTGCTCCGGTGGCAGGTACAATACCCTTTTCAGCGGGGCCCGTCAGATCAGGGTTCGTCCCGATCAGGCGGGCACCCTGGCGAACGAGGTTGACGGCCTTGACTAGGGATTCGTAGGTATATGAGGTTGATTCGCCGATGATGACATAATCCGGATTAACGCTGTTCATGGTGAGTCCGGCGTCGTAGATGGCGTTGATCAGGCCAGCTTCTCCGATGACGAAGGCGCTGCCGCCGGGATGCTGTTTTTGGAGAAAGATGCCTGTGGCCAGAGCGCTGGTGTAGAAATGTTCTGCAGAAACGTCGATTCCCAACCGTGCGAGTTTCTGGTGTAGTTCCTTCGGGGAGCGTTCGGATGAGTTGGTTAAGAAAAGGAACTTCTTTTGTTTGACTTGGAGCCAAGCGACGAATTCCTGCGCCCCTGGGAGCAAGTGGTTGCCATGGTAGATGACGCCATCCATATCGCAGATAAAGGCTTTTTTATTTCGAGCGGCTTCAATATTCATAGACGAACCTGCGTTGCTGTTAATGGGTAAGGTAGCAGTTTGGGGTGCTAGCGCAATGCTTATCATAAGCGACCTTTCCTATTTCGTATGCGATTCCCCTTGAAGATGGGAGGCTCCGTGGTGGATAGTGATGTTGCGATGGTGGTGTTTCACAAGTAAAGGCAAACAGATGGACGAGTCTCTATTCGATAAAGCGAAGGCGGATTTTGCGCATTTAACACCGGATCATGTTCTTGATCTGGTTGAGGCAGCACTGGGTCAGCGTTGTTCCGGTTTATGCCGTCCGCTGACCAGTTATATTAATCGTGTTTTTGAACTGGAATTGGATTCCGGGGAACGGATTGTTGCCAAGTTTTATCGTCCGGGCCGCTGGAGTGCCGATGCATTGCAGGATGAGCAGGACTTTCTTGCGGAGCTGGCCGCCGAAGAGCTTCCGGTGATACTGCCATTACGGGACATTGATGGCCAGACGTTGCACTGTCACAATCGTAACTACTTTGCTATTTTCCCGAAGCGCGGGGGGCGCGCGCTTGATGAGCCCGATGAGCAGCAGTGGCTTGAAACGGGGCGGCTTCTCGGTCGGGTGCATGTGGTTGGTTCGCGCCATCAGACGCGTGATCGAATCGTGATGCGTCCGGATGCATCCACCGAGGATCACATCCAGTACTTGCTGGATGCGCACATAACCCGTCCGGATCTGCATGATCGGTTTGAAGCTGCCGTTGACGAGGTGTTGGATGTTATCGAGCCGCTTTTTGAAAATATCGAGTACTTGCGGATTCATGGCGATCTGCATCGTAATAATATGCTGTGGCGGCCTGGGGAGCCATTGGCGCTGATAGACTTCGACGATATGGCCGAAGGGCCCGCTGCGCAGGATTTATGGATGCTTTTGCCCGGACGGGCAATGGAAGCCAGCCGCGAACTGAATCTGCTGATTGAGGGCTACGAGACGTTTCGTCCATTCTGGCGCGGTGAACTGCGGTTGATAGAGCCGTTGCGGTTCATGCGTATGATTCACTATCTGGCTTGGTGTGGGCACCAAAGGGAGGATGGTGGTTTCTCGCGCATGTCGCCCGACTGGGGTACGGAGAGTTTCTGGCAAACAGAAATTCAGGACATCATCGAGCAGGGCAGCGCCATTCGCAGCATGCTGGATCAACCTGCCTGCTGTTGATTACTCGGGCAGGGGTGCCCTGGTGCAGTTTGCAGCGTTTCTGGTAAACGTTCCCGTGCGATTTTGGATGGGATTGTCGTATGGCTGGCATAAAACGAAAAATGTATTTTGGTCGTTATGATCTGGCTGGCGGGGTTCATTGCCAACCATGCTACAGATGGTCTGCGGCATGCATACTATCTGGTTCCGGCGTGCTATCTGGTTCTGCTGTTCTTGCTGGTGTTGGATCGCGGAGAGAGAGGACGGGAGACGCTATCTGAGCGAGAGGAGAAATAGGGGCGGAGAAATGGGGGCATGGATGGAAGCAGCGCAAATTATAGCGGGTTGTCAGTATTTTGGCGGGTTATCGGAAGCCAACCAGGCAAAGCTTGCGCGCGCGTGTGAGCGAGAGTGTTATAGAAAAGGGGAACTGGTATTTCATGAAGGCCAGCCGGTGACTGCCGTGTATCTGGTTTCGTCGGGATGCATTCAATTGATACGCATGGCTCCGAACGGACGAGAGGTTGTCATCAAAACCTGCGAGGCAGGGGAGATATTCGCAGAAGCCGCACTTCTCAAGGGCGGAACCTATCCTGTCACCGCTAACGTCGTGCAAGATTCCGTACTTTTCCGGATACCCAAAGCACATTTCATGGATTTACTCCGGCTCGATGGCTTCCGGACGGACTTTGAAATTGGCCTGATGATGCGGGTGCGTTATCTGACCGAGCGCATCGCCTATCTGAGTGGGTACGAGCCGGCTGAACGCTTTTTGCATTTTCTGCGCGAGCATTATGGTGCGCAAGACACGTATCACATCCATATCTCGAAAAAAGACATTGCGGGCGAGATCGGTGTGACGCCCGAGGCTTTTTCGCGTATGATCCGTCGGCTGACGGATGAGGGCATCATCGAATGGCACGGTGATACCCTCCATGTCCGTAGCGAGGGCTGACGAAACCGCTTGTACTTTTACTCTCTCGTCAGGACATTCTCATCGGCCCGGTGTGCCTTGGCGACTGCTGCGGCCAGGGCGTCAAGCTGTGCGAAGGTTTCCTTGTTGGGCAGGCCCTTTTGCAGCACGGTGCCGAGCACCTCGACCTTTAGATTGGGGATGAGACTGGCAATCTGTTCGATGGCCTTGCTGCTCCAGCCATAGGAACCGATGATGGCGGCGTATTTGAGCTTGGGTTTGAGCAGGTTAGCCAGATGCGATGCATAGTAGACAGCCGGATGGGGTCCCACATGCACAGTCGGGGTCCCGACGATCAGCGTGGCGGCATCGACAAGGGCAATTGCCAGCTTGCCGATGTCCGTTACCGCCAGGTCGAAGGCATTCACCGTGACGCCCTCGCGGGCAAGCGCATCGATGAGGTGCCTGACCATTTTTGCGGTGCTGCCATGCATGCTTACGTAGGGCAGGACAACTTCGTTTTTCATCGTTGGTGCTACCCAGTCGCGGTAGGCATCGAGGATGAACGCCGGCTTGTCGTAGACCGGACCGTGACTCGGTGCGATCGTATCGAAGTCCAACGCGGCGAGTTTGTCCAGATTGCGGGCAATGACCGTACGGAACGGCATCATGATTTCTGCATAGTAGCGCTTGGCGGCTTCGTAGACCTGGGCCTGATCGGTGACGAACAGGTCGGTTGTGGCAAGGTGCGAGCCAAAGAAGTCGCACGAGAACAGGCATTTATCCTCGGGAATATACGTGCACATGGTTTCGGGCCAATGGACCCATGGCGTATAGACAAACTGCAGGGTTTTGTTGCCCAGGGAGATACTTTCGCCATCGGCGACGACCCGTATGCGGTCGGCAGCAACGCCCAAATGGGTTCCCATCATCTCTTCGGCCTTGCTGCTGCACAAGAGTATCGCCTCGGGGTGGCGTTCCAGGAGGTCGGGAATGCATCCGGAGTGATCCTGCTCGGAGTGCTGCGATACGATGTAATCGATCTTCTTCACATCCTGCAGTTGTGCCATCATATCTTCGCGAAGTTCGGGGTCGGTACTGTCGATCAGGACCGTTCCCTTTGCGCCTTTGATCAAGTATGCATTGTAGCTGGTGCCGTCCGGCAGCGGGATCAGCGAATCAAAAAGCCTGCGTTCCCAGTGAACCGTGATAATAGCCTCGATACCATCTCGAATTTGCCGTGCATGCATTGCTGCTCTCCTTGCGTTGTCTGGTTGTGCCTACTCACCGGATTGCAAGCTAGCATTCTTCACTGCGCATTGCCTTGATCCAGATCAAGCGGGGCATTGGCAATCGGGATGAGCCGGGTTGAGCGAGAGGCCTGCCGCACTTGCGGTGGACGGCGGTTTTTGTGCCTGGCGCATTATGCATGCCGCGTGGACAGGCTATCGAGCACGGAATAGACCACGGGCACCACGATCATGGTGAGGAAGGTGCCGAGCAGCAGGCCGCTGCCTGCAACAATCCCGAGCGGACTGAGGCGCTCGAGTCCCACGGACATTTCAAAGATCAGCGGGGACAGGCCGATAATCGTCGAGAGGGTTGTCATGAGAATGGGGCGTGTCCGCAGCTTCACGGATTGCAGGATTGCCTCGTCCTTGGGCACCCCCTTTTTGCGGGCCTCGATAATGAAATCGATCAGCAGGACACTATTGTTGATGATGATACCGGCCAGGAAGATCATGCCCATATTGGCGGGCATGCACATGGGTTTGTCGAATACGAGCAGTCCCCAAAGCGAACCAGCAATGGCCAGCGGTATGGCAGCCATGACGGTAATGGGGTGCACGAACGAATGGAACAAACTGACCAGTAGCAGGTACAGCACGATAAGGCCGATGACAAGCGCCTGTCGCAGCTTTACCTGGGTGTCCTGCATGTCGGCGGCACTGCCGGAAACCTCAAGCGAATACCCGCGCGGCAACTGGATGTCCGCCAGCGCTTTTTGTGCACGCCCGGCGACATGCGCAATGGTCAGCTCATGATTCACAGCGGTAATGTCGATGGTTGGTTGCAGCTTCTCGCGGGTTACGAAGGGAGCCTGGCGTACAACAGCCGTTTCGCCCAGCGCACGCAGCGGCAGCAACCCGGACGCCGTCCGGATGATGGTATTCTCGAGAGCTGCCAGACTGTTGCGATCGGTGTCGGCATATTGCACACGGATCGGAATATCCAGAAAATCCTGCAGGCGCATCGAGGAGGCTGGCACGCCTTGGACGGCGGCATTGAGCTGGCGGGCCACATCTGCGGTGGTGGTGCCATACAGGCGGGCCAATGCCGGGTCCACATGCACATCCACCCGGGACTCGTCGAAATACCAGCTCCGCTGCAAATCGGTTAGCCCGGGGATCTTGCGCAGCCGCTCGAGGCATTGTTCGGCGAGTCGATCGAGGACAAGCGGATCGGGACCGCTGAGAATGACGTCCAGGGGGGCCTTGGTCGTAGCCATGGGCGTGGCACCGTATTCGCTGACACGAAAGCTCTTGATGCCCGGCTGTTGGCGTAATGCCTCGCGCCACTGCTGCTGGATCTGCCAGATTGATTCTTCGCGCTGCGTGCGGTCGACCAGTTCGACGGTAGAGACCACCGACTGTGCCGTTGCCCCGCCTGTCCCGAAGGCGATGGCCCCGGGTTCGGAGCCGACCACCGAAGAGACCCGTTTGACGCCGGGATGTTTGTAGATCATGGTTTCAACGGCATAGAGGGCATCTTCAACCTCATCCAGTGCCGCCGTGGCCGGCAGGTCGAAGGTAATCATGGCAATGCCGGTGTCCATCGGTGGCATGAGGGCCCCTCCCAGCAGGGGAGGGAGATTGCGCATACTGAGCACAAAAAATGCGGCGGCCAGCAGCAGGGTGAGCAGGGGCAGGATCCACAGCCAGGTGATGTGATCGAACCAGCGGCCTCGCACGTAGGCATCGGTGAGCGGCGTCCAGACG
>JBLRXB010000013.1:0-22251 GCA_047920915.1 Kiritimatiellia bacterium | reverse complement strand
CATCGGCGGCGGCTTGCATGTGTTTGCGCAGGGGGTCGGCGAGGATGAGGCGGGTATCAGGTGTGCTGATTTGCTCGATGCAATGCAGGAGTGCATCCACTTGGGGGGCTTCATAGAGCAGGTCGCTGCCGATAATACAGTTGAATGTTTCTGCGATGTCTGGATTGCGCCAATCGAGCGTGCGGCATCTTATTTCGGGGACACCATTTTTGATGGCGTTTGCGTTGCAATAGGCGATGCAGGCGGGGTGAAAGTCGGTAGCGGTTACGAGGGCCGCTCCACACTTTGCAGCTACGATGGCGGGGAGGCCGAGGCCGCAGCCGAGTTCGATCACATTCCGGTCGGCGAGGATGTGGCGATGGGTTGCCAGATAATTTGCGAGGGCGATGGCTGATGGCCAGATGTCGGCGAAATACGGGATTTTGTCGGTATCGTTGGGGTGGGTTTGCGCGTAGGCATCGAGGACTTCATCGAAGTTGGCAATGCTGTCGATTTCCAGCTGCAGCTCTTGCACTTTTATGGTATTCGTTTTCACGGCCCAGGGGCGATCATTGCTGCTTTCTCTTGTCGCGGAATGATAAGTCATTGCTCCGGTCGGGGTTTGTGTTTAGCATTGTCGGGTATTGGCGTTCCAATTATTTATGAGGAGAGGATGATGACTGGCAAGGAAAAGATCAAGCAGGCATTAGCGCATACGGATGGTCCATTGGCGGTGGATTTTGGTGGGACGCATATGTCAGGGATGCATTGTTCGTGTGTGGCGGAATTGCGTCGGCATTATGGTTTGGAGGAGCGGCCGGTCAAGGTGTGTGAGCCGTATCAGATGCTGGGGCTGATCGAGGATGATTTAAAGGCTGCGCTGGGTATTGATACGACGAGTCTGTCGCCCTATAAGACGATGTTTGGTTATGTGCAGGAGGATTGGAAGCCATTTCGCACCTGGTGGGGGCAAGAGGTACTGGTTTCGAAGCATTTTGCAACTGAGACGGGGGCGGAGGGAACGTATGGCTATCCCGAGGGTGACACGAGTGCGCCGCCAAGTGCGGTGATGCCGCCGACGAGTTATTTCTTTGATGCGATTATCCGTCAGGAGCCGCTGGATGAGGATGCGATGGATCCCTCGGATAATCTGGAGGAGTTCGGTCCCGTTGGCGAGGCGGAACAGGCCTATTGGAAAAAGCAGGCGGAGGCCTTGCGTGCGGGTGCGCAGGATCGTGCGGTGGTGATGCATACGCCGGGAACGGCGTTGGGAGATATTGCGCTTGTGCCGGCACCTTTTCTGAAGCATCCGAAGGGGGTTCGGGATATCGCTGAGTGGTATATGACGATCGCGGCCAAGCCGGAATATGTAGAGGCGGTGTTTGCGGCCCAAACAGAGATTGCGTTGCGAAACTTGCATGTATTGCATGAAACGGTTGGTGATTTGCTGGATGTGGTTTGTATTTGTGGTACGGATTTTGGAACGCAGAGTTCCACGTTCTGCGCGCCGGAGACGTTCAGGGAATTATGGTTGCCGCACTATCAGCAAATCAATGATTGGGTTCATACGCGGACGCATTGGAAGACGTTCAAGCATTGTTGCGGGGCTGTGGAAACCTTCATGCAGGGTTTTATTGATGCCGGATTTGATATCATCAATCCTGTGCAATTCAATGCGACTGGTATGGAGGCCAAGGGTTTGAAGGCAAAGTATGGTGACCGGATCGTGTTCTGGGGCGGTGGGGTGAATACGCAGCAGACGTTGCCGTTCGGGAGGCCGGAAGAGGTGCGGGCGGAGGTTTTGCGGCAGATTGATATTCTAGCGCCTGGTGGTGGTTTTGTTTTCAATGCCGTGCATAATGTGCAGGCGCAGACCCCGGTGGAGAATCTGGTGGCGCTGTTTGAGACGCTGCGCGCGGTGCGGTGAGGGGGGGGCGTTCCAAAGAACGCAGGCAGGACGGGATAGGTGTGCCGAGGCAAGTTTTCCCGGAACCCGTCATGCGTGCCGCGTTCAGGGTGCTAACAATTTCTTTTTGAGGGCGAGGTAGTTTGGGGAGAAGAAGGGTGGAATCTGGGATTCGCGGTGATCGAAGCCGAAGGCGCGGCGGGTGACGGCGATTACGGGTGGGGCCTGGATGCGTTTAGCGACGCCGATGCCCTGATAGAGGTTCCACCAGCGTTCGAGGTCTGCGATGAATGCGGCGGCATCCGGGAAAATGGTATTGATGGGCTCTGCTAGCCCGAGCTGTGCTTCCAATTCTCCGGCGGCATACCATGTCAGGTTTTCCTCGGGGGTGGCGCGGTTCCAGCTCTCCACCCAACTTGCGAAGAGCCGATCGTGATAGGGGTAGTTGATTGGGTCGCCGAGGCCTTTATCGACGTTATGATTGGTGCTGAGTTCGGCAGAGGGTTTGAGGGTAAACATGCCTTCGGGAATGACGGGTTGGGAGAAGAATTGTTCGTTCAGTGTGCGTGCCAGCGCATAGACCTGTCCTTTCCAGAGATCGGCAATGGGGGCGATCCATCCGCCGAGATCGCCGTAGAGGGTGGTGTAGCCCACGGTCATTTCCGATTTATTGGCATTGCAGGTGAAGGCACCGCCCCAGGCGGATGCCAGTGCGGCCAGGATCCGGGCGGATCGGTCGCGCGCCTGGACGTTTTCCAGCATGAAGTCGGATAGGGCGAGTATGGGTCCAGCGGGTTGGTTGCGGATGGTGGGCTGCAGGTCCTGGATTTGTCTTTTGGTGAGGTTGACGCTTGCCTCGATGGGAACAGAGACATAGGGGGTTTCGAGGTTTTCAGCCAAGGTTTGTGCGAATCCCTTGGTGGTTGCCGAATTGAATTGGCTGGGCATATTGGCCAGCAGGACATTTTCCGGTGCCAGCACGTGGCAGAAGAGCGCTGCCACGACGGCAGAATCAATGCCGCCTGATGCACCGACGACCACCTTGCGGATGCCGGTGGCCTGCGTCATTTTATCGAGCCCATACAAGAGAGCCTTGGCGATGTTCGTGTTGGAGTCTTCGCGCAGGGGGTGTTGCGCGGCGAAGGCTGAGCCGGGGGTAAGTGGGATATCCTGGAGATGCAGTTTTTCTTCGAAGGGTTCGGCGATATCGATGCGCCCGCCCTGGCCGTCGTAGATGCAGGAGGAGCCGTCAAAGGTATAGATGGTTTTGCCGTTATTTTGGACACCGGTGTGATTGACGTAGAGTAGGGGGCGGTTGAGGTGGCGGGCATGTTCGGTAAAGACGCGGTTGCGTTTGTGATTCTTGTTGAGCGTAAAGGGGGATGCGCTGGCGTTAATGACGAGTTGGATTTCGGGGTGCCGTGCGAGGTTGCCGAGGGGGGCGTGGGGATAGTCCTGGCACCAGGCGTCCTCGCACAGGAGGCAGCCGAGTACGGCGTGTTGTGTGCGAATCGGGGCGTGGAATGCTTCGAGGGGCTTTTGTTGTTCGGCGGCCAGTTTGCGTAGATCAAAGAAGTGGCGCGAATCGTCGAACTGTCTGTAATTGGGCATCAGCGTTTTGCTGACAAATGGTACGGGGCTGTTATCAGGGGAAAGAAATGTCCTGTTTTCGGCGATGAACAAAGCATTGTATTTGCGTGGTCTACCGTCTTCATTGGATTTGTTCCAGTCGATGGCCACGTTGCCAAAGATGGCGCAAATGTCTGGGGTGTTTTCGCGGATTTCCTCGCCGGCTTGTTGGCAGGCTCGCAGGAAGGCGGGTTGTTCCCAGCGGTCGCCGATTAAATAGCCCGGTACGGCCATTTCCGGGAAGACGATGATTTGGGCTCCTTGTTGGCGTGCTTTTGCAAGCAGGCGGCAGATGGCAGTCGTGTTTTGCGCGGGTTGTCCCGGGATTACTTCGCACTGTGCAATGGCTACTCGGAGGTTAGGTGTCATGCCTCGCCAGCTTCCTCTTCGTGGTGTTCGGCTGCTGTTGCGGCGGCCTCTTGTTTTTTCTGTCCCCAGAGTTCTTCCTCAATGCGTTTCAGTTTTTTAAAAAAGAAGAGCATGACGGCGGTGCAGGTGCCGATTACGAGTACAACGAGGAACAGTGACAATGCAATCATAGGTGCAATTCTATGTAAAAGGTTTGGTGGTGTCGAGATAGGAGTCTGGTGGTCGTAATGGAAAACTAATATTTTGCCAATAGAAGCGAAACAGATTATGTTTTGAATATTCCCAGTTTCAATGGAATTGAACTGCCACAGGGTGTGGTAGTCTTCGCAAACTAAGGAGAGACGTGATGGGTAAGATGGTATTGACGGGATTGATGGCGGGTGTGATGGTTGCCGGTATTGCTGGCAGCGTGCATGCGCAGGCCAGTGTTACGCCGGCCAACAAAGGTGTAGAGCGGCTGCAGATTCGTGGTCGCGTGCAGACGCAGGGTGCTTATGTTGAGGCCGATAATGATGAAGGTAGTGATGATTATCACACATTCGAAGTACGTCGTGTGCGTATGGGGATGCGAGGCACGTTGGCGAACAATGTGCGGGCACAGTTAGAGGCTAATCTGGTTCCCGGTTCTGATTTGAGTATGCGTTCGGCGTTCATTCAGTGGCGCGAGCACAAGCCAGCTTACATCAAGCTTGGTTTTGACAAGCCGTTGAGCAGTTTGGAAGAGAATACATCCTCGGCAGAGATTCTGACGATTGAACGTTCGTTGATCAATGGTTTGGTCGCTGCGCCCGGTGCGTTGAACGGGTTGTCGCTTGAGGGTAGGCATGCTGTTCTTGTTTATGGAGCGGGTGTGTATACGGACAGCAGCAACAGCAATGCCAGTAGTGAGGATCCGAAATACCTGTTCAATGCGATGGCTGGTCTTAAGCTGGATGCGTTGGTTGGCGAAGGCAACGAGCTTTTGTTGGCCGGTCATTATCTGAACAGCGATGATCCTAATGGGGCCGTCGGCGGAAAATTTGACGACGTAATCGTTGTTGGTGGCCGTCTGGGTTTAGGGTCATTTGGGCTGCTGGCGGAGTATTTTCTCGGCGATAATGATGGCGACGAAATCAAGGGTTTTTATGTGATGCCCTCTTATGCCATCAATGAGAAGCTGCAGTTGGTTGCGCGTTTCGAGACGGCTGAGTCCGACAAGGCGCGCGGCATACAGGCTCCTAGTCGTTACGCTCGCCGTGTTGCGTCCCTGGCCGATGTGCTGGATGACGAAGGCAGCGCGATTGCACGTCCTTCGCGCGGTGATGATTACCAGTCGCTTTATCTCGGCTTAAACTACTACATTGCGGGCAACAACAACAAGTTGATGCTGGGTGTGGAGTCTGCTGAGCTGGATAACACGGATGCAGGCAAGCTTGAGATGATGACTGTCAGCACGGCATGGCGCATGCTGTTCTAAGTTATTGTCAGTACGTAAATCAGAGGGGCTCCGGCAGAAGGATCTGCCGGAGCCTTTTTCTTTGCAGGCGGTGCAACGTTACGTTGAGAGCCGCTTGGTGTTGCAGGGGGATGACCCGATTGACCAAGTTGACCTGATTGACGACGATTATCAGAAGGGGCTGTCTGCGTCGATGATTTCGCCGGGGAAGTCGTCCTCGAAGGGTGGCTCGTCGGCGATGGGGGGTGCGCTGGCCGGGGATGATGTCTCGACTTTCCAGGCGGTGAGGTTGACGTAGTATTTTTCGTTGTATTCGTTGCCGCGGATGTCGAAGGTTACTTTTACGCGTTGTCCGGGTGCCAGGCCGTCGAGTTGGGTAATCTTGTCCTTGACGGTATCGAATTTTACGTTTTGCGGGTAGCGGTCGTCGTCGGTGGTGATGACGAATTCTCGTTTTGTGAACCCGCTGTTGAAGGTTTGGGGTTCGTTGATGAGTTTGATGGTTCCTTCCATTTCGTATGCTGGCATAGGTTGCTCCTGTATTGCTGCTGGTTACGCGGCCTGTGGTCCACGGGTTGGTTGGTAAAAGTTTGACGTTTCCTCTTCTTATCGCGAAACTGTATGAGGTGCAAGCTTTGATATATGGGCGCGGAATGAGGTTGGTTTGCCTGGAGGCCTCCTGCGCACGTTATGCGCACTTTATTGTAATGGGTTTTGGTTTATCTCAATGTTTATCTCCACAGGGATAAACCCCGTGGGCGGTTTGGCGTTAGAACAAGGTGGAAGTTATGGAAACTGAAGGGAAGCGGCGGATGGTCGTGATAGCGGGGCGTCCGAATGTGGGTAAGTCGGCCTTGTTCAACCGGATTGCCGGTAAACGGGTTGCGATTGTGCATGCCCAGAGCGGGGTGACGCGAGACCGGATTTTGCGTGAGGCAAGTTGGGATGGTGTGCGGTTTTTGCTTTGCGATACGGGGGGGGTTCATGAGTCAGCGGGCAAGAATGCGGAGGATCCCTTCGAGCATGGCATTCGCCAACAGACCGAAGCAGCGCTGGCCGATGCGGCGATTGTGATATTGGTTGTGGATGTGCAGGCGGGTTTGCATCCCATGGATGAGGCGGTTGCGAGTCTGTTGCGCAACAGCGGTCGTCAGGTGGTTGTGGCGGCGAACAAGGCGGATGCCGAAGTGCATGAGGCTGGGGCGGATGAGTTCAGTCGGCTTGGGTTTCCGGTATTTGCGGTTTCGGCGATGCAGCGTCGGGGGTTGGATGCGTTGATGGCGGCTATTTTGCCGGCGTTACCGGCGGAGGAGAATGTAACGGTTGCGGATCCGCTGCGGGTGGTGATAGCGGGGCGTCCGAATGTGGGTAAATCCTCTTATATCAATCGTTTACTGCGTAGCGATCGCGTATTGGTTTCGGATGTAGCGGGTACGACGCGCGACAGTGTGGAGATTCCTTTTTCGGTTGGTAGCGGTCCGCAGGCGCGTCATTATGTACTGGTGGATACTGCGGGCATGCGTCGTAAGGGTAAGATTGATACGGCGGTGGAGCGTTTCAGTTTATCGAAGGCCGAGCAGAGTATTCGTCGGGCCGGTGTGGTGGTGTTGATTCTGGATGCGGTGCAAGGGCCGACTGCCTTTGATAAGCGGATTGCTGCTTTTGTGCAGGAGCATAAGCGGGGGTGTGTGATACTGGTGAACAAGTGGGATCTGGCGCAGGATGCGGTTACGCAACGACAGTATGGTCCCGCCTTGGTGGAGGCGATGCCTTTCATGGGGCATTGTCCGGTTGTGTTTGCGTCGGCGAAGGATGGGTACAATATCCGTCGGACGATTGAGGCGATCGACCATGTGGCGGGGCAGGTTACGGGAACGCTCCCGACGGGTATCTTGAACCGAACGTTGCACCGTGCGTATGATCAGGCCGCCCCGGCAGCGACTGGTGGTCGGCGTTTGAAGTTGTATTATGCGACGCAGGTTGGTCGAGATCCGGTAACGATCCGTATTTTTGTAAACCGTCCGGATCTGGTGCAGGCGGCGTATGAAACCTATTTGATTCGGCGTTTACGGGAAGAGTTTGGTTTGGAGGGTGCTGCGGTGGTGTTGCAGTTTCGGCCGCGTAGCAGCAAGGATTCGCGGGATGATTGACAGGATGCTTGTTGGGCAGGATGCTTGTTGGGATGGGTGCCAGGCAGGAGCCTGGCGTTCCCGGGGGCAGACAAGGGCATGTGGGTGAGGGCTGGGTATGATTGAGACACAGGATTTTTTGCGGACGTTGCGGACGGATTTCGGATATCGGACACCGGTGGATGTGCGTAAGCGATTTCTGGACCGTGCATTCGGCCGGAGGGATTTCTGGTTTTACCGGCGGATGATGGGGGTTGTTTTGCGGGGGCGTTCGCTGTACCGGGCGGGCTTGTATAATCGGGAGAACTGGCAGGATCTTTCGCTGGATATGTGGCGGGCGGTGGAAGGTTGTGGTGGTCGGTTTGCGGTTACGGGTTTGGAGCATCTGGAGGTGCTGCGGGGGCCAGCGGTGATCGTGGCAAACCATATGAGTTTACTGGAGACGTTCACGATTCCGGCGATGGTACTTCCTTTTACGCATATGACATTTGTGGTAAAAGAGGAGTTGATGCGGGTGCCATTATTCCGGTCGGTGATGTTGGGCGTGCAGCCGATTGTGGTGACGCGCGGCAATCCGCGCGAAGATATGCGGATTATTATGGAGGAGGGGCAAGCGGTGTTGTCGGGAGGTCGGTCGATTGTTGTTTTTCCGCAGTCTACGCGCAGCAATGTATTGCATCCGGGGCAGTTCAACTCTGTGGCGGTGAAGCTGGCCAAGCGAGCGAATGTTCCGGTGGTGCCGCTCGCACTAAAAACGGATTTTCAGGGACTGGGTAAGTGGGTCAAGGATATTGGCAAGGTTCACCGTGACCGGATGGTCCATTTTTGTGTTGGCGAGCCGCTCACCGTAGCGGGCAATGGTCGCGAGCAGCATCAGCAGGTTTTGCGTTTTATTGCGGCACAATACCGCAGCTGGGGTGGTGCCGTAGAGGGATAGGCAGTCATGGGTGGATTTGTTTCGGATCGTGTGTTGGAGGAGATTCGCTTTCGCAATGATATTGTGGAGGTGATCCAGGGGTATGTACCGCTTAAGCGCACCGGTGCGACCTATAAGGCTTGCTGTCCGTTTCACAAGGAAAAGACGCCCTCTTTCAATGTAAATCCGAACATGCAGATATTCAAGTGTTTCGGGTGCGGTGAGGGTGGCGATGTGATCAGTTTCGTGATGAAGCATCAGGGGCTTGATTTCATGGCTGCCGTGCGGCTGCTGGCGGAGCGTGCGGGTGTTACGATCGAAACCGATGGCAACAGCAGTGAGGCGGAGCATCGCAAGCGTTTGCTGGCGATTCACGAGGGTTTGGCGGGGTTTTACCGGCGCTGTTTGCTAGAGTATGCGGGCGGAGCCAAGGCGCGTGAATATGTGCACAGTCGTGGACTGGATGAGAAGACGGGGGAGGCGTTTGGTATCGGGTATGCCCCATCGGGTTGGTCGCGTGCTTTGCGTTGGGGCGAGAAGCACGGTTATCGCGAAGAGGATATGGTGGAGGCTGGGGTTGCGTTGGTGCATCGCGAAAAGGGGACGTGTTATGACCGGTTCCGTGATCGTTTGATGTTTCCGATTCGTGATGTGCAGGGGCGTGTTATTGGTTTCAGTGGTCGGTTGCTGGAGCAGGATGCGCAGCAGGCAAAATATGTAAACAGTCCGGAGACAGCACTGTTCAGCAAGGGGCGGGTCTTGTATGGTTTGGATTCGGCTCGTCGGGCCATACTTGGCTCCGAGGGGCGTGAAGCGATTGTAGTAGAGGGGCAAATCGATGTAATTCGTTGCCATCAATATGGTTTTCAGACGGCGGTTGCGGCACAGGGGACGGCTTTTACCGACGAGCATGTTGCGTTGTTGAAGCGGTATGCGGACAGTGCTGTGCTGGTTTATGATTCCGATGGTGCGGGTCAGGCGGCGGCATTGAAGACGGCGCATGCCTTGATGCGTGCCGGGATCGTGGTGCGGGTTGCCTTGTTGACGGCGGGGGATGACCCCGATAGTTATTTGTTGCGAGAGGGTCCGGAGTCATTTGCCGTGTTGCTGGAGGGTGCGGTTACGACGGTGGCTTTCCAGATCGGTGCGATGCGGGCGGGGTCCACGGATGCGGATGGGATTCGGGTGACGACGCGGGCGGCGAAGGCCGTGCTGGAGACGATTGCGTGTACGCCAGATGCCGTGCAGCGATCGTATTTGCTGCATGAGGCGGCTGGATTGTTAGCGCTCTCCGAAGCGGCACTTGAGACCGATCTGGCGAAATTGGAGAAAATGCAGCGGGATGTGCGTGTTCGCCAATCTGGTCATGGTTCTGCGGATACACCGGTGGAGGTTGCGAAGCCGGAGCCGGGCGGATCGGGTTCCGGCAGTAAGAAGGCCGCAGGTTTGCCAGGGGCAGAGCGTTCTTTTTTGCTTGGTGTTGTGCATGGTGGTGCGGGTGTTTGGCAATTGATGTCCGGGTATCTGGTTCCGGTGTTGTTTTCGCATCCGTATTGTCGGGCACTATTCGAGGCGTATCAGTGGGCCGATGCCCAGAATGTGGATGTGGATGCGGTTCAGGCCCCGGCCGGTTGTGAGGAGCAATACGAGCACGCGATGCGCTTGCTGGAGCGTTTGCGGCGTGAGGTACCGATTGTGATTGCGGGGGATGAGCAGGTTATGTTCTTGCAGCAGATCACATTGCGGATATGGAAGGCGTATTTAGATCTGGAGTTACGGCGGTTAAAGCAGCAGGCCGGGTATCCGGACGACACGGCAATCTTTGCACGTTGCAGTCAGATTGGTCACGATCTTGATTCGCTGCGGCGTTGGGATAGTGGACAGGATGTGATCGCGACCGAGCTTTCTATGATGGATGCGACTGCTGCGGGGAATTGTTGACAATTGCGGCCCGTAGCGGATAGCGGAGTTTAAGCTGGTTTTCGAGCATGATTTCAATCCAGTAGGTGCCGGGGGCCTCGAAGCGCACATTCAGGAAAAACTCGATACAGGTTGCGGTGGCTTCGGTATCGGGCAGTTTTACTGTGACGGGTTTACTCTCGGCGACGACATTCATTTGGTTGGGCGCGAGCAGGCGGCTGTGCTGCACGAATGTGCCTTCGCCGCAGCACCAGCGGTTGACGATGCAGAGGCGCTGGAATGTGGCGGGGTAGCGTGGCAGTGCGATGGCATCGAAGAGCCCGATCAGGATGAACTTTCCGTTGCGTTCCTGGCGGACATCGTCACAGATGAGGCTGGATTGAAGATCGGGTGACATGCTTGGGTTCATGGTGCGATTTCCTCCTGGGTGTGTTGATCGTCTGCGGGGTTTTCTCGCGTGGCGTTGTTTTCTGGGATGGTGACGTTCATGGCCTCCATTTGTCTTTGGACAGCGGGCACGAGGCGGATGAATTGGCGTCCGAAGAACGAGTTTTCGTTAAACTGTTCTTTGAGGGGTATATTGGGCCATATGTTCATGATGATGAAGATGATACCTGTCCATGTTGTCATTCGCAGCATACCGGCCGGTACGCCTGCTGATTTGTCGAATCCGGTCGAAAGGATCATTTGTATCATTTTGCGAATGATCTTATGAAAGAAGGCCCAAAGTACGAGCGCGAGAATAACGGTCAGGACATAGGTGAATGTACGTGCCTGTTGGTCGACCAGGCGCGTGTAGTTTGCGACCCACAGTCCAAGGGGTTCGTGTAAGAGTGCGCCTGCGACGAAGGCACACAGGGCGCCAAGGAGTCGTGCCATTTCGCCGGACAATCCACGCAATAGGCCTTGAACGGCGCCGATGGCGATAAGGGCGATCACAATGGCGTCTACCGTTGTCAGGCTTTGTGGAAGCATGCGGACCTCGTGGGTGTTTTCGGGAGGGGATTATCGTGTTGGTTGCTGTGTATCGAGCCACTCGCGGGCGCGGCGGGCCTCGTCGGAATCGGGGTCGATTTCGAGTATGCGGCGATAATGAATAGCGGTCATATCGGGGCGTCCTTCGCGGAGGTAGATTCGACCGAGCACCTGATGTGCCTTGGCAAAATCGGGTTGCGTACGAATGACGCGATTGAGGAGTTGGAGGGCCTCGGGAATGTTGTTGCGATCGCGTTCGGTCAGGCCGAGCATGTATAGGGATTTGATCATGTCGGGTTCGTGTTCAAGGGCTTGGCGGAATGCGTTGGCGGCGGCATCGAGATCGCCGGTTTTGTGATAGGTTAATCCGAGATTGAAGGCGGCTCCGGCGTCTTGTGGGGCAATGGATAGAACGCGTCGAAAGGCCGTGATAGCGGCATCCCACTGCTCTTTGCTGTAATGTTCGATCCCTTGCTGAAAGAGCCGTGTTTGTCTGGCGGCATCGGTTGCGGTTGGGCGCTGGCGTTGGGTCGTGCGAACGCGCTGTGGGATTTGGGCCCCCCGGGGGTCGTGGGGGAATAGCTGCTGGAAGGTTGTGTAGAGGGTGTCGGCGCGATCCTGGCGGTGGAGTTCTTTATCGTAAAAGCTTGCGAGAGCCCAGACGGCATCAGGGTGATCAGGGTGCTGTTTGACAATTTCTTGCAGTTTGATGAGCGCGGCATCGGTGTCGCCTTGCTGGAGTGCTGTCTGGGCGTCCGCGATGCTATTTGTGATGTGTGTTAACGTCGTGGCTGGAGTCGTTGTGCGTGCACCGTGTGGTTGCAGGGAAATGTTGGCGGTATCCTCGTGCGGTGTGTCCGTGGGCGTGGCTTCCCCATCCGCCTGGCCGAAAAAAGCGTTTTCGGAAATTGCTGCGCGGGGGTTCTGTTTGGCATATTCTTTAAATGTACGTAAAGCCATTTGCGATTCGACGCGATTCGGGATGTAATCGCGGTAGAGGATTGCGAGGTGGTACCAGGCGGCGGCATAGGTGGTGTCTTGTTCCAAGGCTTCTTCTAGTGTGAGTCTTGCGCGTTCATAGGCTTGCATTTGGATGTCTGCCATGGCGCTCAAGGTGAGCGTGGCGGGGGTTTGTTGATCGAGAGCGCGTAACAGTTCGCGGGTTGCGTGCGGATTGCCGGCTTCGAGTTGGAGTTGTGCGTACAGTGTCCAGGCGACGGGCGGCACGGTTTCGCGATCGATAACACGGTTAAAGGTGGCAATGGCATCATTCAGGTCGCCTGCTAGCCATTGCGCCATCGCAAGGTTCATTTGTGCCGTAATGCTATTGGGCGATTGACCCAGGGCAGTGCGCAGGTGGGTTCGGGCTGCGTCCCAATCTTCCGTCAGAATGGCTTCGCGTGCGCTTTCCAGGGCGGGGCTGATCTGGTGCTGTTTGCGTCCGCAAGCCGAGATCAATACGGTTGCTACGAGCAAGGGCAGGAACCGGCGATATGTCAGATATGTTCCTTTGGTAAAGTTTCTCATGCGGGTATGAATACATAAACACAGGATTGGCGCAACATAATTGCACAGCAAGCAGATGGCGTGCGGGGTGTTTTGGCGGCTGGTTTTATGCATGTTCGGGCATGAGCATGGGGGTGCAGAGAGGCATGAGGGCGGGTGGTGCGGCGAGCAGTTGGAGGCTAGCTGGGCGTGTGCCGGGTCGGGTTGTAATTTGGATGCCGGTGGTTTCGGCAATGGCCCAGGCTGCGGCGACATCCCAGAACATAATATTGCGTTCGAAATATACATCGGCTTTTCCGGTGGCCACATGCAGCAAGGCTTGTACGGCGGATCCGAGCATGCGTATTTTGTAGAAGTTCTGGAACATGGTGCTGAACAGGGCGGTATTTTCGGGGGACCATTGCAGGCGGGCGGGGATGCCGGTGCATAAGATGGCGCGGTCGAGTGTCGCTGTGCTTGCGCAGCGAAGTGTGGTTGCCGGGGAAACCCCGGCACCGCCCGTAATGATTTCCCGGGTGTGGAGGTCATACACAAATCCGGTAACGGGTTGCATGCCGTAGCACAGTGCAATCGAGGTTGCGCAGAGTGAGAATCCACGCTGGAAGTTGGCGCTTCCATCGAGGGGGTCGATGACCCAGCACCATTCCTTGTGCGCGGGGCATGCCGTGTCGCCTTCCTCGCTTCGGACGGGTAATCCGGTTTGCGACAATGTTTCTGCTATGGTTTCGTGCAGTATTTGATCGGCGATGATCTTGGTTTCCCGTCCCTGTTCTTCAATGCGATCGGTGTCGCGCATGCGGTCTGTTGCTGTCTGCAGGATATCACGGGCTTGCTGTACGGCCTCGATTCCGGCCTTGATCCATGCTGTTTGCGGTTGTTGGATTTCCATACGAGTCTCCTGCTTGTAGTTGTTTTGTGTAGTAAAGCAGATCCCGGTTCGGGAGACGATTCATTTTATGGGGGTAAAAGCCAGTAGACAATTCGCGCGTGTGCTTCTATGATGGTTTTTTTTTGAAGGTGCTCTTGTTGCGTCTGAGGCGGATGGATTTTCCAGAGGAGTAGATATGCAGGGCGAGGTAGAGATCGTTCGTTGGGCGGGCATTTGGAAAGTGGGGGAGGAGGTTCGTGTCGGGGCGCGTCTGCTCGATGGTCGGGATGCGTTGCTGGTTGCTTTTTTGGCTGGGGATGCGCCGGAAGCAGCGGTGCGGTATTCGCTTGTCATTCAAGGGGAGGATCATCAGGAAGAATTTATTATTCCGTCCGAGTTAGAGCGGAAGATTGAAGAGCGTCTGTTTCATGATTATAAAAAGCCCGGGAGCAGGACCCTGAAGGATTTGCGTTTGTTTTAATGTTGCCTTGCTGGCCGGGAGTGGAGGTTTCGATGAGCGAGAGTTTGTGTCCGTGTGGCAGTGGTTTGTCGTTTGATGCGTGTTGCGGGGGTATTTTAGGTGGGAAGCGTGTTGCGGAGACGGCGGAACAGTTGATGCGTGCGCGTTACAGTGCGTATGTGACGGAAAATATTGATTATTTGCGGCATTCACTTGTTGCTGCCGATCGGGAGGGTTTTGATTCGGTCGGTGCCAGGAATTGGTCACAGCGGGCGATGTGGCAGGGTCTAGAAGTTCTTGCTGTTGAGCGCGGAGCTGCGGGTGATGCTGATGGTTTAGTGGAGTTTGTGGCGCGCTATCAGATCGAGGATGTTGGTCAGGCGCATCATGAGCGTGCCCGGTTTGTGCGTGAGTCTGGTGTGTGGTGTTATGCCGGTGGGCGGGTGATTGGCGTTGATCCCTATCGGCGTGAAGAGCCCAAGGTTGGTCGCAATTTGCCCTGTCCATGCGGAAGTGGCAAAAAGCATAAGAAGTGCTGTGGGCGATAGTTTTGCTAGTTGGTTTCGGATCGTTTGATTTCGATTGTGACAGTGCGGTTTCTGATGCGGTTTTCTGCCGTATCGTTAGGGAAGGGGGCCGTGGTGCCGGCATGCGTTGTGATGGTCTCTGTCGGGAAGCCGGCCCTGCGGATGAAGTGCTGTGCCACGACGTCGGCACGTGCCTGGGCAAGTTCGCTGTTGTCGGCAAAGCGCGCCGTGCTTCGCATGGGGATGTTGTCGGTGTGGCCATGGATGGATATTTGCCATCCGGCGCGGTTTCGCGGTAGTTGGCGTGCGAGGGTGTCGAGCAAACTGCGGCCTTCGGGGGATAAGGTATCGAGGCTGCTGAATATACCCGCGCTAAATCGCAGTGCCAGCATGTTGGGGTTTCGGGATGTGATTTCGACGCCCTCGGCTTGAATCTGTAATTCATGCATGCTGACGGTTGTTGCGGGCCCCGATGTTTGGTGTGGTGCTGTGGTGCTGTTGCGCTGCTCTCCCGTGCGAGCGGTTATTGGCGGCAGCGTTTCGGCTGTGCGCGGGGCTTTTTGCGTCTGTGTGTGTGGCTCGATCAATGGCAGGTTTGTTTCGCGACGGCAGCCTCGGCCAAACAGCATCACGATCCCTGCCGCTGTTATGCATGTGACGGAAATCCATGCGAAGACGAGCATTTTGGCGCGTTGTGCGGCGGTATGACGAGCTGTTAACAGTTGTCCGTTGAGTGCGGAAACATTTTTTTTCATAAAAGCGACTTGCTGTCGCAATTCGGCAATCGTGTTTTCGTGTGTGGCGTCTGTGGTTTGGGCGTGGTCAGATTCGTGGCGGGCTTTTGCGAGTGCTTCTTGCAAGGTTTCGATTTGTTGCTGGAGATCGTTTTGTTTTTGTTGTTCTTGTTGCCGCCGTTCGGTGCTTTGCTGGAGTGCGTTTTCCAGTTTCGTCCTGATGGTGTCGAGCTCGGTTTGTGCTTCACGAGCCTGTTGGGCCATTTGGTCTGCTTGTATCTTGTTGGCTTCGCGCATGGTATCCAGTTCGGTTTGGAGCAACTGCATCTTGCCGATGAGGGGATTGGTTTCGCTGGTCTGCGTGACAGGTGTGGCGGATGCTGGTTGATGCTGTGAATCGGCGGGTGTCGTATGCATATTGGCTTGCGCTTCCGTGGGTGCGGGTGAGTCGGCAGGAATGAGGGGCGGTGTTGATTTGCTGTGAGCCTGCCCTGCGTTCGGTATGGTTGTTGTGGCGGTTTGGGTACGATTGCTACTCGTTGGCGGGTCCTGCAGTTGCAGAAGCGCATCTGCCATGGTGCGCGTTTCTTGCGTATGTCGATGGGAGAGGAGTGCTTCTGGGGGCAGAACACGATGTTTTTGCAGTGCTGGCAGTGCCGAGAGGGGAAAGGGCCCGAACTGTTTGCCATCCTGGCGGCGTGCCAGCCAATCCATTTGCAATGCGGGAATATCTTCGACCGGAATCCAGTTTTGTTGATCCGTCGATGCTTGGTTGCCGGCAACGATGCGGCATTCGCGCGCCCAGCCGATTAGTTCGTCTATGGTAACGGGGCCGTATTGGGTGTTATTTTTCTTTTTGAGATACCATTCGGGGGCGGCTTTGCTCATGTGTGCACCTTCAGGGTTCTAGCTGTGCGTTTTGAAATAGGAGCGGTTGATTTGCAGTTGGTTGATGCGATAATTCAAAATGCGCTGGGTGGTGTTGAGGTGCCGGGCGGCGGCGGATGCGCTGCCGCGATTTTTCTTGAGTGCATCAATAATAATTTCGCGTTCATATGCGTTTACCATGGCTTTAAGGTCCGCGCCTTCTGTTGGGATGAGTGGCGTGCTGGTTTGGTCATCGGTTTGCAAGGAAGGTGGCAGGGTGTAGGCATGAATGACGCTGTCATTGCTGGTCAGTACGGCCCGTTCGATGCAATTTTCCAGTTCGCGGACATTGCCGGGCCAATGATAGGCCATCATCATATTGATGGCGGCCGAGGAAATGCGTTTGATGGTTTTGTTGTGCATGTTGTTGTATTTCTGAACGAAATGGTCCGCCAGCAGGATGATGTCAGATTTGCGTTCTCGCAGTGGTGGCAAGATAATGGGGAACACATTGAGGCGGTAGTACAGATCTTCGCGGAAGCGGTTTTCTGTAATGGCTTTTTCGAGGTTTACGCTTGTGGCTGCGATGATGCGCACGTTTACATCAACGGGTTTCATTCCGCCGACGCGTTCGAAGCAGCGTTCTTGCAGGACGCGCAAGAGTCGAACCTGGACGCTGGGACTGATGTCGCCGATTTCGTCGAGAAACAGCGTGCCGCCGTTTGCCATCTCGAAGCGGCCCTGTCGTTGTGTAGAGGCGCCCGTGAATGCGCCTTTTTCGTGACCGAATAATTCGCTTTCGATGAGGGATTCGGGCAGCGCGGCCACATTTACGCAAATGAAGGGATTGCTTTTGCGGGGGCTGCTGAAGTGGATTGCGCGCGCCACGAGTTCCTTTCCGGATCCGGATCCGCCGCGGATCAGTACGGTGGCGCTGCTGTCGGCGACTTGGGCGATTTGTTCATAGATCATGCGCATACTGTGGCAGTTGCCGATGATATTGGCGGGGCGATAGCGGTCACCAAGTTCACGGCGCAGTTTGCGATTTTCTGCCAAGAGACTTTCGCGTGCGGCGATGCCTTCGCGAATTTTGTAGACGACTTCGGCCAGCAAGTCGGCCAGCAGTTTAAGAAAGTCCTCATCGCGTTCGAGTTCTTCCTGCGGAGCGGTTTTGCAGTCGACACTGAGTGTGCCAATGACGCGGCTCTGGTGGAGGATCGGGACGCAGATAAAAGCGGTGGCGACATCTTTGCGTGTCTGGGTGCGATCCAGGAATTCCGGTTCTTTGCGGATATCGGGAACGATCACAGGTTTGGCGGTGGCTGCGACCTTGCCGGTGATGCCTTCGCCCAGCAGGTAGCGGCCGCGCTGTTTGGCTTCCTCCGGGATACGAGTGGCTTCTATTTGGAAGACGTCTGAATCGGGGTTTCTGAGGGTAAAGGTTCCGCGCGACATTTCCATTTCGTGTTCCAGTACATCGAGTACGCGATCCAGCAGGGATGTGACGCCGCGTTCATGCGCCATGGCTTGTGAAACCAGGTATAGAATTCGAAGTTCGACTTCGGCTCGTTTCGTATCGTCTTTCATGTGTTCCTCTGGATCCGCGCTGTTGCGTGCAAAATGGTAAATTGGATTGTCGGGGGTTGCATTTGGCTTGTTTTCTGTTGTTTCCCGTTTTGGTACATAATTGTTGTGTTTGTGTTTGGTGTCAACAAAATTGTATTTATTTGTTTTGTGTTTTGTGTAAGCCCGGATTGTTAAAAATTCATAAAGTGTTGTTTGTAAGGGGTATGTGTTTATGTTGAGTAGGTTGGTTTTATAGTTGGCATAGTAGCTGCTGATTGTTTTTTGACGTTTTGGGTACATATAACTGGAAATGGCAGAAATGAGAGGAGGCGGTTATAGCGATAGGAGGCGTTGTTTGGCGGGCTGGGCGGTTTAAAGGTTTAGTTTATTGCAGTGTTAACAAGAAAAGGAGATGTACGTGAAGAGAAAGATGTTGGGGATGTGGCTCGTCATTCTTGCGCTGGTAGGGGGCTTTGGCCTGGTGCTGCCGGTATATGCGGAGGCGGCGGAAGTCGCGGAAGAATTGACGGTAGATATAACGGCGTTTGCAATTGATAATCTGTTTATCTTTTTCTGCGCCGTACTGGTAATATTCATGCAGCCCGGCTTTGCCATGGTGGAGGCGGGTTTCAATGCTGCAAAAAACTGTGTAAACATCCTGTTCAAGAATGTGATGGATCTTTGCGTCGGTGTACTGCTGTACTTCCTTGTGGGGTATGGGTTAATGTATGGTGAAGGCGGCGGATTCTTCGGCTGGGGCGGCATGGGGATTCCTGCTTTTGCGGGTGCGTTTGTCGGTGGCGAGCTTCATCCGCAAGTTGATTTCCTATTCCAGGTTGCTTTTGCTGCGACAGCGGCCACGATTGTGTCGGGCAGTGTTGCGGGTCGCATGAAGTTCAGTGCTTACCTGGTATACAGTGCCGTGTTGACCGGTTTGATCTATCCGATCAGCGGTTACTGGACCTGGGGCGGTGGCTGGCTCGATAATCTTGGTTATCACGATTTTGCCGGTTCTTTGATCGTGCACGCTGTTGGTGGTTTTGCTGGTTTGGCTGGTGCGATCGTTCTGGGACCTCGTCGGGGACGTTTTGGTGCTGATGGCAAGCCGCGCGCTTTACCTGGGCACAACTTACCGTTGGCGACGTTGGGCGTATTCATCCTGTGGGTGGGTTGGTATGGCTTCAACCCCGGCAGTGTATTGGCGATTGCTAATGGGGCCGATGCATCGGTCGTTATGGAAGTGGCAGTGAACACGAGTCTTGCTGCTGCCGCCGGTGGTTTGTTCGCGATGGTTCTGACTTGGGTGCTGCACAAGAAGCCTGAGTTATCGATGGCCCTGAACGGCATTCTGGCTGGTCTGGTAGGTATTACGGCGAATGCTGATGTGGTTAGCAATGGAGCTTCGATTGTTATTGGTGCACTTGCGGGAATCATTGTTGTGTTGGGTGTCAAGTTGCTGGACAAGCTGCGTATCGACGATCCAGTGGGTGCCTGGCCTGTGCACGGCTTATGTGGTGTCTGGGGTGGTATTGCTGCCGGTATCTTTGGTGAAGATATCGGCATGGTGCCGCAAATCATCGGCTCCCTCGCATATCCGGTATGGGCGTTTGTGACGATGTTTATCCTCTTCTCGGTACTCAAGGCAATTGGTATGCTGCGCGTGTCGGTGGATGAGGAGTTGCGTGGTCTGGATATTGGTGAGCATGGTGAGGAAGCCTATAACGGGTTCCAGATCTTTGCGACAGAGTGACATTCAATGTTGGGGCTCCGCCTGCATCGCCGGGCGGGGCTCTATAAAAAGGAGACAGCATAGATATGAAATTAATCGTAGCATACATACAGCCGGAGCGGTTGAATGCGGTAAAGCAGGCGCTCTACAGCAAGGAAATCTTTAAGATGTCGGTGACCAATGCGTTGGGATGCGGGCAGCAGAAGGGCTACCACGAGTCGTATCGCGGGGTTGATATCGAGGTAAACTTGCTGAAGAAGGTCCGGGTTGAGGTTGCCGTAAATGATGAATTCGTGGAGGCCACACTGGGGGCTATCATTGAAGGTGCCCGGACGGGCAAAATTGGTGATGGCAAGATTTTCGTGATGCAGTTGGATGACTGTATCCGGATTCGCACGGGCGAAAAAGGAAAGGAGGCGATCGGGTAGGCTTGCTTTCTGCACGAGGCCCCCTGTTGTCCAGGCGATGGCAGGGGGCGACAAAAAGATTGCGTACATTTTGCACTCTGAGTATAAAACGAACGAATTACTACCAAAGGCCGGTCAGTCCTTCGAGGGGGCTGGCCTGCAGATTAGGGAGGGAAATGAGAATGAAGAAGATGATGACGGGTGTTGTTGCGACCGCGATGCTGGTTGCGGGTGTTGCGGTTGCTGCAGACGTTGATTTGACGGTTGATGTGGCAAGTGCCTATGTGTTTCGTGGTGACACTTTAAATGATGGGCCGGTTGTCCAGCCGGGGCTTGAAGTGGCATTGCCTCATGGGTTTGCGCTGGGTGTGTGGGGTAATATTGATATTGATGATTATGATGGTGCTCTGGAAGAGGGCCAGTTTTCGGAAATTGATGTTTATGTTTCCTACGCATTACCGTTCGAGTTGCTTGACATCTCAATTGGTTACACCGAATACACGTATCCCAGTGGTGGTGGCGATGCGGATCGCGAAGTGGATATCAAGTTTGGTTACAAAGTCGGGCCAGTGGATGTAGGGTTTGGTGTGTTCTATGGTGTTGATGGTGGTATCGAGAAGAGCTTGTATGCCGAACTTTCGTTAGGTTCTTCCTATGATGTGGGTGCCGTGACGGTTGATGTGGGTGCTACGGCCGGATATTTAGATCCGGATGAGGGTGAGAGTGGTTTCTCGGGCTATTCTCTCTCGGCTGGTGTCAGCTACGGTATTCTGGGAGCCAAGGTGACTTATTATGGGCAGATTGATGACGAGGTTCTGGTTGATGTGGGAGACGGCGGTACCTACGACGTTGAGGTTGTTGGTATGCTGAGCCTTGCGCTTTCTTTCTAATATAGGGCGGTTTGTGCAAGGGGCACCGGTTTGATGACCGGTGCCCTTTTTTCGTCTACGGGTTGCATCGGGGGGGCTATCATGGTACATCTGCATTACTGGTAGTGTGGCAATGTTGCCGTCAGGAAAAGGGGGATGTATGGATCTGAAGTGTGTTATTTTTGATTTGGATGGTGTTTTGGTGGACACATCGGTCTTTCATGCCAAGGCGTGGGCGGATCTGGTGCGGAGCGAGGGGTATGAGCCGCCTGCGGACCTTGAGGATCTGGTAAAGGGCATCAGCCGGATGGAGAGTCTGAAGATTGCGCTTGGGGCGCACGTGGCCAACTACAGCGCGGAGGAGCTGGAGGCGTTAGCTGCGCGCAAGAATGCGTGCTATCTGGAGGCGGCCAAAGCGGTACAAGCTTCGGATTTGTATCCGGGGGCGCGTGATCTGCTCGATGGGCTTAGGCGAGCAGGGATCAAGATTGCGCTGGGTTCGGCCAGCAAGAATGCGCGTGCCGTGCTCGACGGGTTGGGGATTACGGGGGATTTTGATGTTATCAGCGATGGTACCACGCACCAGCGTGGCAAGCCGCACCCGGATGTATTTCTCGGGGCCGCCTGGATGGCGGGGGTGACGCCACAAGAATGTATTGTGGTGGAGGATGCGCCGGCGGGTATTACGGCGGCGCTACGTGGTGGATTTGTGTCGGTTGGACTCGGGCCGGTTGATTTTCTGGATCAGGCGCATCTGGTGGTGGATTCGTTGACGGAACTGGATGTTGCTGCTTTGCGGTCCTTGCATGCTTCTTACCGCATCCCGGAGTTGAAGGGCGCGCCGGAATTGCCCAGCTTGACGGTCTCGCGGACGGCAGATTTTATCCCGGGTGATGGGCAGGCCGCATGGGATGGTGTGCCTTGGATGCCGCTGCAGGCATTGGAGGGCGAAAATGCGGTGGTTCCGTCTACTCGCATGAAGATGCTTTATAGCGATGCCGCGCTTTACGTGCTGGTAGAGGGGGATGCCAAAACGATACAATGTACGTTGGATTATGATGGTGCCCCGCTGTATACCGAAGATGTGGTTGAGCTTTTTCTGATGCCAGATCCCTGGCAGCGTTTGTATCTGGAGTATGAGCTTTCGCCGTTGGGGTATGATGTAACGCTGCGGGTTGCGAATCATTTGGGCACGTTTACGGGGTGTCAGCCGTGGCTGGGGGGCGCGACGCATGGTGTCAGGAAGCATGTGGTAGTGCGTGGCGGAGAAGCCCGTAGTGGTGCGACCATATCGGGTTGGAAGATGGAAATGATGGTTCCGTTTGTCTTGTTTGAATCGATTGCGTGTGTTGCGCCATCGGCGGGCACGGTGTGGTATGGTAATGTGTGTCGGATCGATCATGAGGCGGGCAAGAAATGTCATATGGCGTGGTCCCGGCCGCGGGGCGCGAGTTTTCATG
>JBLRXB010000012.1:0-22366 GCA_047920915.1 Kiritimatiellia bacterium | reverse complement strand
TGGTATCCCAAAATCTTGGCAATAACTATTTGCACGGTTACATATATCTGCTACAGTCCATACATGACAATCAGTATGTGTTTCAAAGAAAATCGCAAAGGGCAGGTCATGCTGGAATTCATCATCGTGGCATCCATGCTCATTTTAACCGTTTCCATTCTTTCTGTGCTTCTATATACTTTCAAGGAAAACACCACTAGAGTATTACAACTTGTTGGCTCGGAGTATCCATAAAATACAGGAGGAACAAACATGCAGAAAAGGATGAACAGAAAAAGCGGTCAAACCATGGTGGAATACATCATTATTGTGTTGATCATCGCCGTGGCGGCACTCGCGATTGTCGGGGTCTTCAGTGATCGCGTCCGCGAACTTTTCGGTTTTGCAACCGAGGAACTCGGTGGCGATGGCGGCGCCGTCAGCGAAGCGCTATCCGAACGATCGGTGGACTGGGTGCGGGAAGCGGAATCCCAAAATGCCCCGTGATAACCAGTAGCCTTACACCTCCGCGGTGCCACAACGATCGGCGATTATGCGCTGTGCCAAAGACATAAGGTCACCATTACGGGCCCGGCCGACGGGCACACCCTCCCCGCAGGCGGATCGCCGGTCTGGACAGGCAATGATGGAATCGCTGATCGCGATCGGCCTCATTTGCCTGATCTTCTTTGGCGCCATGCAAATATCGCAAATGTTTGCCGCCCGCGAAGTCCTGTATCATGCCGCCGCCAGAGGGGCCAGGGCCAAAACAGTGGGATTTAACCGGTGGATGGTCCGCAAATCGATATATGTGGCATCTATCCCCGTGGCAGGTGCCATGATCACCCCGGAACTGGACCCGAGTGACCCAGCCATTAGCGAAGCGATCCGGGCATCCAGAGGCAGCGGAGATCTGATTGACCCCTGGCTTGACATCATGTCGGGTAGACTCGTACCTACAGCAGCACGCTATCAGGCGGAAAGAGCACGAATTCCCGCGTTTCTGGGGGCAGATAATTACAATCGTGCCAGAGCCGTGCTGAACTACGATGCGTGGGAAAACAACCAGATCCATTACCATGTTTCCGGTATTCCGATCGGAGAAGTAGCCACCCGGTCTCCCCTGACGATAACAGCATGGATCAATTATACAAACTGGTTACCCATGCGCGGAACGTATTACAGCGGTGATAGCGTCCGCATCGAAGCCGAAAATACCCTTGAAAACCACTACTTGGTCTATATTGATGATCACCACTGGTAACAAAAAACAAAACGGACAAGCCCTGATCTTCCTCTTGATGGTCATGGTCATTCTTGTTTTTGCCGTCCTCTGGAATGTCGATATCCACAAAATCATAGCACTGAAATCCCGCAGCCAGCATGCCGGCGATGCTGCCGCATTAATGGCAGCCAGATGGCAGGGTATCACGCTCAATATTATCGGCGATCTGAACATCATGCAGGCCGTAGCCATCAGCGAAGAAGATGCATATGCCCTGGCTGCCATCACAAACATCCAGAAGCGGCTCTGCTTTACGGGGCCTCTTATCGCACTGGAAGCCTCCCAGCAGGCCGCCAAAAACAATGGCATCTACGCAAACCCGGCGTTCTCCAGCCGCCTGCGCGCCCATGCGCAAAGGGTCCGCGAGGAATACCCGCATCGAACAGACGACAGCGGCAATATGCTCTTTCCGGAACCCTATCCAGGCGCGTGGCAAGAATATGCAGCCATGCTCGATTCTGTGGCAAATAACGGCGTTGCGGCCGGCCCGGACAATGCACACTTCTATTCCGATATTGCTGGTGCCCATACCCTTCTCGATCAAAGTTTCTACGATGCCGTCGCCAGTTCCTACTGGTGCTGGTTTTTCTTCCACGACTACAGCCTTCTGGAAAATTATGTCAACTACCAGAGCTGGCCCCCGCTGCCACCGATAGAAAACAGACAGTACGAAAATGCCGAAATATTTGGCCTTTGGTTGAACAGCCAGCGCACACAACTCGCAACCATGACAACCGGACCGGATGCATTCAGAAACCTGATCAACACCCTTGCGGCAGACCGCAACCTCGGCGAGGTAACCACCAATACCATGGCCGCAAATGCTGCGTGGTTTGTGTACGACCCGGGCCGCTGGGGCGCATGGGAAACCATGAACACCGCCGGGGCGGACCGCTTCCCACTCACCGGATCGCTGAAGGATCAATACAATTATCTGGGCGCGGATGCGGTCTGCCGGATCATGGCCGAAGGCAGCACGATGCTAACACCCGACCAGACCGCCCCCGAAGTCATCTGGACCGCGGCAGCCAAACCGTTCGGATCGCTCAACAACGGCGAGCGTCCCAATCGCTACCATCTGGTTCTGCCGGCATTCCATGAGGTCGCTCTGATTCCCGTCGATTCCGCAACAGGTTCCGGCGGAGGTGCCTACGACATTGCGTGGCGCGATCATATCGAGACGCACCTGGAACCATACCTGGCCAGAGGAACGGACGCCCTTGAAAGAAACTGCTACTATTGTCAGCAGCTCACGCGCATAAAATGGGAAAGCCCCCAATTCAGACAGCGCGGAATCCAATGGCTTTCTGTGAATAGCCACCTTTGCGTACTGCCCCCATCGGGACCCGGACCCGGCAGAGGCGGCGGAACCCGCCGGGGACACTGAAAGGATTGTGACACATGCCAGGAAAAACATCTGAGATCAAGTGGACAACACATCCCGATGCCCGCGATCATTTGCAGGGCAACACGGCACATAAAACCGTCAACAGACAAAGCGGGCAGGCCTTGATCGAGATCTGTGTCTGTATGATCGGCATCGTGGTTATTCTGCTCGCCATGCTCGAACTCACCAAAATCAGCATGCTACAGACTCTGGCCATGACCGAAGCGCGCGCGAACGTAGCCCGGATCATGCAAGCGGATGTCGTCCTGTTCCCCACACCAGATTTTCTGCAAACCTGGGATGAAGGCCCGGACGGCAAGCGCTACACAGCCGATGACGTGCCCGTCACGGCATCATCGGCATCCTTCTATCAAACGACCATCGAAAGATCCGTAGCCGATCCCGCGCATTGGAACCTATTAAGCGCAAGACCCAACAGAATCGTGAACCTCCGCAACGCGCCAATCGTCCCAGCCGCCCATTTTGGCCTACTCAAGGGGAACGCCTCCGAAACGACAAGCTTGCTCCCCGGGTTTCAAAGACTGCTCTACCGCGCAGAGACCATCACCGTCGAATCAGAAATATGGATGACATGGACAAAAGGCATTTACTAAAATTGCAGCCCCAGCTGCCTGGGCACAGAAACAAACGCCTGCTGGCGTGCATGCTAGGCATGATTCTTGTGGCAGTCGCCACAGAAGCAAAAGTGTATCTCAGATGGGGCGCCGCCGGCAACCTTGCAAGGTTTGTGGCAGGCATCGGTGGCAAGCTGGCCTACCAGTCGGAAATGACCGTAAACGGAAGCAAAGCAAACATATCCGTGTACGGTCTCCCGGAATCCAACCGCAACTGGGTTAACACCGTCAGCTCCCTATCCTACCACGCGGGAGATGCATTCACGAGTCTTACCGGCATCACCCTCTCGGGCACACCGGTCCTGTTTCAATACCAGCGACAGACAGCAGACAACGCCGCACCACATAGCGCAGCCCAGCTTCCACGCTTTCCGCAAAGCACACAAGCATTCCATGCACACAACAAAAACACCGATATGTATATCAGCATCCTACGATCATCCAGTTCCGCCAATGAAATTAGTGCATTTTATCGTGCCGCCATGCAGGCCGACGGCTGGCACATCCCCATCGACGATACGGAAACAACCCCGGATGGCATGACGATCTTCATCCGGGAACAGGAAGTGGCGTGCCTCGCACTGGAACAACTCAACCAGCAAAACGAAACGCGCATTACGTTATTGCACAAGCATCTAAAAATAAAATAACGTACAGCAACAAACGACCAAGGACAAAATCTATGAAACAAAAACTCATTCCCATCCTTTCGATCGCCATCGGTTTAATCGCCTTTATTCTCACCATGAACTTTACGCGGCGCAAGGAAGCCGAATTCAGAAGATTACAGGAAGAATTCTATCAACAACAGGTACAGGTGCGCGTTCTTGTTGCCACACATGACATTCCCAGCGGAACCAGACTCCAGCAGACAGACCTCGTCCCCAAGAATGTGTTCAAGGTGAATGTTGGTGACCGCGCCGTAGAAGTAAAGGACGGATTGCGTTTGCTCGGCCGTAGGGTTATCTTTCCCATTAAAAAAGATAGCCCCGTGCTTTGGTCGGATATCGAAGGCGGCACGGCCGTCGACAGCGGCCTCGCATCCATCATCAAAAACCGGATGCGGGCCATCTCCCTCTCCGTGGGGGGCGCTGCGGCCGTCAGCGGCATGGTCAAACCAAATGACAGGGTGGACATTCTTGGCACCTTTTCGTTTCCCTCCAAGACCGTTCCGGGCGAAATGGAAACCGTAACCCTCACGGTACTGCAGGATGTCAGTATCCTTGCCACCGGAACACAAATTGCCTCCGATCAGCTCGCGCAGCCTGCACGGGCAGGATCCGGCTACAGCACCGTCACCGTGGAGGTAACCCCCCGGGAAGCAGAACTGCTGGTATTTGCCGAACAATTACAGGGGCGGCTGACGCTAGCCTTGCGCAACCGCGACGATGTCTATTTCGAGCATGACCTGCCCACGGTAAACTTCGAGCACCTGCAGCAGAACCTGATGGAATACAACCGCTACCGGCAACAGCACATCCGGCACAAAACCAACGTACAGTAGCACATCATGCCCAATACCATACTCGAAATACACAGACCCAACCGCGAGCCGGCATCCTTCGAATTGGAGCCCGGCATTTACTCCATCGGCAGCGATTCCGACTGTAAAATCTGCCTTCCAGGGGATTCCGTCGAATTCCGCCACGCCATCCTTACCATCCGCAAAGACGCCATTTGGTTAGAGAACTTGTCTTCCGAATCTGGCACGCATCTGGATGGAGCCGCGATTACCGGACGTTGTCCCATTCATGACGGACAAAAGATCGATTTGGGTATCTACGCGCTGATTGTCAATCCGGCCACGAAACCGGCCATGCCAGACGTGCCCGCTCCGGCCCCAATAGAAATCCCGGATGCACAAGATATCCCCCTACCCACCACCGCCACCTTCACCCCGGAGACCGGCACGGCAAACACCGACCTTGATCAGAAACGTTCCATCAAGCAGCAGATCCACAAGGAACTGGTTAGCAGGATGAACATCAAACGCATGTCATTATCGGGGATCAACGAAAAAGAGCTTGCCGCAAAGGCGCAGGCAACCATCGACGGCATTATGCAGGATATCCGCGACAAACTCCCATTCGGGATCAACGCGGCCGAACTGGCCCGGGAAATATTCGACGAAGCACTGCGCCTAGGGCCACTTGAAATATTTCTGGCCGATGATGAAGTCACCGAAATCATGGTCAATGGACCAAACCAAATCTATATCGAGAAAAAGGGCAAGCTTACGCTTTCCAATCAGACATTCATGGACGATTCCTCCGTTATGGCCATTATCGAGCGCATCGTATCGCCACTGGGCAGGCGCATCGACGAAAGCCAGCCATACGTTGACGCCCGTCTTGCCGATGGATCACGCGTCAACGCCATCATTCACCCCCTCTCTCTGGTTGGCCCATGCCTCACCATCCGTAAATTTTCCAAAACACCGTTTACCGATCAGGACCTGATCAACTTCGGCACGATCACGCCCCAGACGGCGGAATTCATCAGGACATGCGTGATCCTGCGCAAGAATATTATCGTGTCAGGTGGTACCGGCTCCGGCAAAACCAGCCTGCTGAATGTAATCAGCAGCTACATCCCCCAGCAGGATAGAATTTTAACCATCGAGGATGCTGCCGAACTGAAACTCAAACAGGATCATGTCGTGAGCCTCGAAGCCAGACCTCCGAACATCGAAGGCAAGGGCGCCGTGACCATTCGGGATCTCGTGCGAAACGCCTTGCGCATGCGCCCCGATCGCATCGTGGTCGGGGAATGTCGCGGGGGCGAAGCACTCGACATGCTCCAGGCCATGAACACCGGACATGATGGTTCCCTCACCACCGTGCATGCCAATGCACCGCGCGACGTCATATCGCGCTTGGAAACCATGGTGCTGATGTCTGGCATGGAATTGCCCGTTCGGGCCATTCGTGAACAAATTGCTTCTGCCGTAGACATCATAGTCCATGAATCGAGATTCAGCGATGGCACACGCAAGGTCACCAACGTAACTGAAATCGTGGGACAGGAAGGCGAGCAGATTACCATGCAGGACATCTTTGCCTTCAAGCAAACCGGCGTCGACGAGAACGGCAAGGTAACCGGAGCCCTCAATGCCACAGGATCCGTCCCGACATTTCTGGAAGAAATTTCCGCCCGAGGTCTCCATATTGATCACACCATCTTTACCCCACCAGCACGATTATGACGATCCTCATCTCAACTCTCTTTATGTTCAGCTTTGCAGGCATTACATATGTCGTTCTCTCTTCCTTTATCTCGGGCGCTGAGATCTATGCCCAAACCTACTCACAGGAAACCGCAACCGAATTTGAAAATATTTTCCTCTTTATTCCCTCGCGACGGATTTCCGATATCGGCTGGTCTCTCGCTGTAGCCGTCTTCCTGATTCTATTTATGCTGCTGGGTAATTTCAGGTCGTCCGCCGGGCTGTTAACGGGCCTGCTCATTGCCTCCGCTGGTGCCTATGGTGCCTTTCACTCGCCCCGCTACCTGCTGAATTACCTGAAGAAGAAAAGGTTGGAAAAGTTCAACCTGCAACTGGTCGAAACCCTCGTCAACATGAGTAATGCACTCAAAGCAGGATTCAGCATCACGCAGGCATTCGAAGCCGTGGTAAAGGAAGGCCAACGCCCAATTGCACAGGAATTTGACGTTTTTCTCAAACAAACCAGAGTCGGGGTTAACTTTAGCGATGCCATGCAGAATCTCGGCGAACGCGTGCAGAGCGAGGATCTGGCCCTCGTCATTGCGGCCATCGAAACGGCCCGCAAGACGGGCGGGAACCTGACCGAGATTCTCGAGAATATCTCCCACACGATTCGCGAAAGAATGCGCATTGAACTGCGCATCAAAACCCTGACGGCCCAAGGTCGCATGCAGGGCATTGTCGCAGCATGCATGCCTGCCATTATGGGGGGCGTCTTACTGGCCATGAAACCGGATATCATGCTGCCATTCCTGCATTCAACGGTCGGGGTTCTTACAATCGGCACCGTGATATTGCTCATTACCGCCGGTTGGCTCGTGATCAAAAAAATAATTACTATTGATATTTGATATGACAACATTCCTTATAGCTGGACTCTGGGCCCTCGCCGCAGCCGGGATAACATGGCACTGCACCTCCATCGCGCAGCAGATCACCTACGCAACACTCGCCGATGGACGCAAACAGGAACGCAAAATACCGCTACTTTTCCGATTGCTCCTGCCGCTTGCACCCAATATATCCCCAGTATTCGAAAAACCGCTGTTTGCCAAAGCCCGCACAACCATCGACCGCAATATCGTCGCCGCAGGATTCGAGGACCTGATCAGCGCTACGGAAATCATGGCCCTGCGAATCGTTTTGCCCCTGACCTTGGGCATTCCCTGGCTACTGCTTATATACAGTGCCGTATCCACAAATCCGGAATCCATACTCGGCCAGATCGCACCCGCACTCTACGTGAGCGGTCCCCTGCTGCTTTCCGTATCACCCGCCAGTTGGCTCTCCCGGGCATGCAAAACACGCCAAGGCAGAATCCGGCGCTCGCTCCCGTTCGTGCTCGATCTTTTGACACTCTCGGTTGAGGCCGGCATGGACTTCATGACCGCACTACAGCGCAATGTCGAGCGCGCCACTATCGATCCACTGACAGAAGAGCTGATCAGAGTCATCCGCGAAATACAGCTTGGACACACCAGGCGGGAAGCACTCAAAGCCATGGCCAAACGCGTAAACCTCCAAGAAATACGGGCCGTGGTGAATGCACTGGTACAGGCAGACGAATTGGGGGTCAGTATCGGTTCCATCCTGCGCATCCAGTCCGAGCAAATTCGACAAAGACGTTTTGAAAACGCCGAAAAACTCGCCAATGAGGCCCCGGTCAAAATGCTCGTCCCACTCCTGCTTTTTATTTTTCCGGGCGTCTTCCTGATTCTACTTGGGCCCATCCTCTATCAGGCCGCACAACAAATGTTTTAACCCCAACCCCTTGACACCTGAACGTTCAAATTGATAGCCTGCAAAACAATGAACAACATCCACCTGATCATGGAAGAGGGCCCCGAGAGCGGCAAGGAATTTCACATTCCTCCTCAGGGCGCCCGGCTTGGAAGAGCAGAAAATAATGACATTGTCATTATGGACCCCCTCATATCCCGTTACCAATGCCGCTTTTTGTTCGCACCCGAAGGCACCTTGCTTGTAACGGACCTGGCCAGTTCAAACACCACCATGGTCAATGGTAATAAGGTCATGGAACATGCCCTTATGCTCGGAGACCTGGTGGAAGTCGGCGATACCATTTTGAAAGTCGTCAACAACAGAACTTCCGTACCCCAACCGCCCGGCACACCAGCAAGCGTGGACCTCGGGCTGGCAGCCCCACCCAAGGCAAAGCCCAAAGTGCCCTTTCACCGACAAACCCCCCAAGGCCTGGGACGCGCAAAACTCCTGGCCATTGCCGGAAGCATTATTGTCGTCACCTTGATCGCATGCGCCATCGCGCTGCTTATGGCACCTCCCGACAAACCAACACCCCCTTCAGCCCCCGTCAAGCCGGAACCAGATCTGCTCTTTATCGATTACGAGAAAATCGAGGCAGATGCATCCAATATTTTCCGCTATCACCTCACGATTACCCCGGAACTTGTCATCGCGATTGAGATCGACGACCTGATCAACAATCGAACCGTGCGCAAGGAAAAGAAACTTGACGACGAACTGGTGCAAAGTCTCATCAGACGCATCCGCAACTCGTCTTTCTTTGATCTGCGCAATGCCTATACCGGTGTGCAACCCGATACGTTTCATCAATGGGATCTTTCGATCTCAATCAACCGGCAAACGCATTCTGTCAAGGTACTGAACCGGCCTGAACCAGAGGAATTCAAGGATCTGAGAGAGCAAATCGAGGTATTCGGCAAAAACGAACTGGGGTTGTGGGCCATACAGTTCTCCACCGAAAAACTTCTGGAAATGGCCGAAAGCGCATACCTCACAGCAAAAAGCCTGTTCGCCGAACGCGCCATCCGATACAGCAACCTCTTCGAGGCACTGCAAAACTTCCAGAAAACCGTCATCGATCTTGAAACGGTGGAACCCAAACCCGCATTCTATGCCGATGCCCTATCCATGATCACCGAGTGCGAAAGAATCATGCAAGAACAATACGATAACCTCTCCTTCCAGGCGGACCGCGCTGTACGCCTGCAAGAGTGGGAGAATGCCGCAGAAAAACTTCGCACCATACTGGAATTGATGCCCGACAGATCCGACGATCGAAACCGACAGGCCAGAAGACAACTTCTGGATATTGAGGAACGAATAAAGACAAACCGATGACACGAACAGCCTATTATATCCTATTTACGCTCTTCTGCTGGAACGTGCTTTTCGCTACAGCCCAGGAACAGAACGCGCACCTTTCCGCTCTGCGAGTTGACACGACTCCCGCCGCCGCAGAACTCTACCTGAACGGGCAGGGCCCCTTCACAACCCCCTATGTCAGCACGGACCTCAAACCGGGCACCCACCTTATCACCATACAGACAAAAGGTTTCCAGACACACCGCCAAAGCATCACACTTGCCGCAGGCGAAAGAGTCCCGCTCCAGATCGAGCTCGAACCCCTGACCGGACTAGTGCTGATTCACACAATCCCCGCCGACGTAGAGGTGAAAGTCAACAATCTGAACAAGGGCACGACGCCGCTGCTTCTCACCGACCTACCCGTGGGACAGCACACCCTGCACCTTAGTAAACCCGGATTCATCGACAAAACCATCGCGCTTGCCATCACAGGACGTTCGCCGCAACACATCAATGAGACCTTGATGCCAAGCTCGGCAACACTCGCTATCGCATCTACACCACCCGGCGCCAGAATCACGCTCAATGGTGCCTCCCACGGCACGACCCCGGCTACCATCGAAACGGTACCCGAAGGCACCGCCATGCTCGAGTTGCAGCTAGAGGGTTATCGACCCTTTGCGGAGACACTCAAACTCGTCGCAGGACAACGCGCACAACTAAGCGTCGAATTAGTCCCCATCCCGGCAACCATGCGGGTGGTATCGATACCAACAGCAGCTAGAATATACGTAAACAACCAATTTCAAGGCGAATCCCCCCTCTCACTCGAAAACCTCCCGCCCGGCGAATATCGAATCAGAGGCGAATTGCCGGGATACGAACCTACCGCCCGCACAGTGCGTCTTGCCAATGGAGCCAATCAGACCGAGGAACTGCGCCTCGAATCCAACTCAGGAAAGCTGGTCGTCGTAACGCAACCTGCGGGTGTAACCGTTTTCATCGATGGAGAGGATCGCGGCACAACAACCTTCAAGCCGGATCAAACCGACAATGTATCCAATCCCCTGACCATCGATCTTGTACCGGTCGGCGAACGCGAGGTGCAATTGGTTGCCACGGGATACTTCCCTCTGACGTTCACCGCTACGATCAACAAAAATGAGACAACCATACTCCAACCCAGGGAACTCAGAAGACAATTTATCCCCAACCTGGAAGTGCGAACCAGAAGAGAAGTATACCGGGGCGTGTATGTCGAAACGTTACCAAATGGGGATATTCGGATTGAAGTCAGACCGGGCGTATTCAGAAGAATTTCCAGAAATGATATCATCTCGCAAAGACCACTACAGCGAACCGCTTTGCCTGAATAACGGCCAGCTCGCGCATCAGTAGAACTGCGTCCCAATCGCCAGTGAGGCATCATCCAGCCAGCCGGTTTGTACCTCCAGCACACTGTAAGAGCCTGGCGCACCGATCACAACGCGCCACGGTTTCACGCCAATACGCACATCGGTTACAACCTTATCTTTATCAAGAAATATCACGTCGATGCAAAACTGCATAAAACAAGTATGGATCGACCGACAGGGCCTGAACCACATTGCATGCCCTGCCGGCAGACCCCTACGCCCCAAAAGGCCACGCATGCGCGCAAAAGGACTCTCGGTTTGCAGAACCGTCTCTAAAACAACCCCCACATCACTCTGTAATAACAAGGTCTTCACTGCCGCGCCCCCATCACAACTGTCCCCTCAACACAGAGCGGCATCGTGCCGACCCTACCCGCAGCCATCACACAACCTGTTGGCATACCCGTTTGCACCGCATCAGAATTGTCGATGCGATCGCTGACGTCAACCAGCATTCTACGCGAATGTAAAAACCAGCAATTTTCCCGAAAGCTGATGGACATTCCCGAACAACTCCATATACTATCCCGTTATCTGGTTTCACGCATATGCTTGAATCAGGGATAACCAAACACAATGGATCAGAACAATCGTAACCAAACAGGAGTGATGGGTATGCCAAGCAAAAAGACACCAAGCTGGATCACAACGCTACCGAAAGTCGGAATTCGTCCAACCATCGACGGGCGCTACGGCGGCGTCCGCGAATCGCTCGAAGGCCAGGTTATGGGCATGGCCAAGCGCGCCGCCAAATTGATCAGTTCTTCCCTGCGCTACCCCAATGGCGACCCCGTGGAATGCGTCATCGCCGATACCTGTATCGGTGGTGTCGCCGAATCCGCCGCCTGCGCTGAAAAATTCGATCGCGAAAATGTGGGCGTATCACTCACCGTAACCCCATGCTGGTGCTACGGCTCCGAGACCATGGACATGGACCCCCTGCGCCCGAAAGCCGTCTGGGGCTTCAATGGCACCGAACGACCCGGCGCGGTATATCTCGCTGCCGTGCTAGCCGGCCACACCCAGAAAGGCCTCCCCGCCTTTGGTATCTATGGCCGCGACGTGCAGGACGCTGGCGATAGCACCATCCCCGCTGATGTCTCCGAAAAAATCCTGCGCTTCACCAAGGCCGGCCTGGCCCTCGCCATGATGCGCGGCAAATCCTACCTCTCCATGGGCGGCTGCTCCATGGGTATCGCCGGCTCCATCGTCGACCAGTCCTTCTTCGAATCCTACCTCGGCATGCGCGTGGAAGCCATCGACCTGACCGAGTTAGCCCGGCGGATGCGCGACGGCATCTACGATCAGGAAGAATACAAAAAGGCACTTGCCTGGGTGAAAGCCAACTGCAAGGAAGGCCACGACCCCAATACCAAGACCACCAAACGTTCCCGCAAACAGCTCAACAACGAGTGGGAACAATCCGTTAAAATGGCCCTGATTACACGCGACCTCATGTACGGCAACCCCGTGCTTGCCAAGATGGGCAAGATCGAGGAATCGCGCGGACACAACGCCATCCTCAGTGGCTTCCAAGGGCAACGCCACTGGACGGATGCCTACGCCAATGGCGACTTCCTCGAAGCCATTTCCAATAGCTCGTTCGATTGGAACGGCATCCGCATGCCACGCCTCGTGGCCACCGAAAACGATAGCCTGAACGGCGTACCCATGCTGCTCTCCTATCTGCTGACCAATACCGCGCAGGTGTTCGCAGATGTCCGCACCTACTGGAGCCCTGAGGCAATCAAGCGCGTCACCGGCTACGATGTGGAAGGTCCTGCCGCCGACGGCATCATCCACCTCATCAACTCCGGATCCGCTGCGCTCGATGGTAGCGGACAGCAATCCGTCAACGGACAGCCCGCCATGAAACCATTCTGGGAAATCACGCCGAAAGAAGCCAAAGCCTGCTTGCAGGCCACCACCTGGCATCCATCGGTAACCGAGTACTTCCCCGGTGGCGGCTGGTCTAGCAAATTCGTGACCAAGGCAGGTATGCCCGTAACGATGAGCCGTATCAACCTCGTCAAGGGACTGGGCCCGGTTCTCCAGATTGCCGAAGGCACCACCGTAGAACTCCCGGCGAAGGTGCACAAGGCTCTCGACGACCGCACCAACAACACCTGGCCAACCACCTGGTTCGCTCCGCGCACCACGGGCACAGGCGCATTCCGCGATGTCTACTCCGTTATGGCTAACTGGGGCGCTAACCACGGCGCATTCAGCTACGGGCACATCGGTGCCGACCTGATTGCTCTGGCTGCGCTCCTGCGCATCCCGGTATTCATGCACAACGTGCCAGAAGAAAACATCTTCCGCCCCAGTGCCTGGGCCGCCTTCGGTACCGCCGATCTGGAAGGTGCCGACTTCCGCGCCTGCGCAGCCTACGGCCCCGTCTATGGCTGAGAAAAACCCTGAAAAGCCAAAAGCCGGATGGCCTCCTGGCAATCCGGCTTTTAGGCTCACGGTCCCACGTGTAAAAATTAGTAACGAGGAGAATAGCATGCAGATTGAAGATGGAGCCATTGTATTATTTCAAGGCGATAGCATAACCGACGCAGGACGCTCGCGCGAAAACCTCGATGATCTCGGAAAAGGCTACGCCATGATGACCGCAAGCTGGATCGGCGCGTTGTACCCCGAGTGCAACATCAAATTCCTGAACCGGGGTATCAGTGGAAACCGCGCCATAAACCTGCAAAACCGCTGGGAAAAAGACTGCCTCGAGCTGAAACCCACCTGGGTTTCCATTATGATCGGTATCAACGACACTTGGCGGGCATTCGACAGCAACGACCCAACATCCCCGGAAGAGTACCAGGTGGCCTACGATGCCATCCTGGCTGATACGCAAGAAAAACTGGATGCACAAATCGTATTGATCGAACCATTCGTGCTGCCGCATCCCGCCGACCGCAAAGCATGGCGTGCCGACCTGAACCCGCGCATCGATATCGTGCGCGAACTGGCAATCAAATATGATGCCATTCTCGTTCCCATGGATGGAATCTTTGCCGAAGCCTGTACGCGCCGCGAACCGGCCTATTGGGCCGCTGATGGTGTGCATCCATCACTCGCCGGGCACGCCCTCATCGCGCAATCCTGGCTGCAAGCCGTAAGCTAGCAAAACAGGGCCAAGCCTCCTGTAGCAGCACCTACTGATACAAGGAGGCCTGAATCGCCTTGTCCACGTTGCGACTCTCTGGAACCCCGGCAATCGCAATCAGCTTGTCGATGAGCCCTTTGAGCTTGGAACTGCTGTCGGCCGACAATGCCAGCATCTTGCGCTGCACATCACTGATCTCCCCGATCATACCCGACAGTAACGCATCCACAGAACAATTGATTACCGCAAGAGGCTGGCATAGCTCCTGCCCCAGCTCAGCCAGAATCTCGAACAGCCGCTGCTGCGATAAAACCGGCTTGTGGGCCCGATCACGTTTACCGCCCGCATCATCCCCCTCGACTTCGCGGATCAGTTTCTCAATCCGCTTTTCCGCATGCAGGATAATACGATTCACCTCTTGCTGCACAGCATGCAAATCGTGCTGCAAAACCTCTTCAGGAACCCGTAGCATCACCGCGCACCTACCGCCACCAGACTCGGGCAACGCGCCCTGTGTCTCAAACGGCAACCCCGTATCCGCAGCACCCACCCCGATTTCAGCCGCAACACGCTTGATAAGCGTATCCAGCTGCCCGACCACCGGAGCATCGACCTCCGCCGCAACATCAACAGTACCACCACGATCAGCACCAACAGGCAAAGCAAGCCCCGTAACACCGCTCTTGGCCAGCAACGCATACCAATCCTCCGGCGAAAGACCGCTCGCTATCAGCCGACTCTTCAAATCGGACTCCTCGATCATATCCACGGTCTTGTTCTTCATGAATCGCAATATCCGCTTCTCGCTGCTGTCGATCGCACCCCGGCGCTTGACGTACTCCTGCGACAACACATCAATCGTCAACGCATCCTCCATCGTCTCGATCGCATCCTTGATCTGCGCAAGATCTTCAGCATCTCCATGCGATGACGACGGATCCGCGGCCAACTTTCCTGAAATCTCTTTTTCCAACAGCGCCAATGTCTTGTGAATCTGCTTCTTGGTCTTCTGTGTATGAAAAGTTGGATCACGGGTTAGCGCATCATAAACCCGCTGCAGCATCGCAATTATCTCTTTCGTCAAGGCCTCGCCATTACCGATCTGCGCCTGAACTGCATCGCAAATAAGGTCCGACAACGACCCCGCATCCGCCGAAAGCTCCCGCACGCAGGCCGCCGCAGCCTCTTCCTGTGCACCTGCATCGCCACACAAATACGCTTTTGCCCGATCCACCTTCTCCTGCAATTTCTCCGCGGCCAGCGCCGTATTTGGCTCCACCACCGCGTCTTTATCCACCACAACCTCGTCTTCAGCAACCTCAACATAGGTTACCTTTTTTGTGGTCACGACATCTGACAAGCCAATCGCAGCAATCGCACCAGCAAAACCACCCAACTGCTGTAAATCCCCCGCAGGCGCCAGCAGGATCTCCTTGAAAGCTTCAAACTGCTCTCGCGTCATCCCTGACCTGAGTGTGAAATTCGTAATATCCTGTTTTTCAAGATGCGCCACGAACGACTTGATCAACGGATTCTTCTGCTCAATGGCAACGCCGTTAACGGTCAGATCATCCTCGGACATCGATACCGCAGCATCGCCCGCTCGAAAAATCATCCCTACATGCTGGAAGCATGCGTCAATCGCATTGCGTGTTACACCATGCTGCAATCCATATACATGACTATTCGTGATAATCATGCCAAGGCTCCGAATCAGGCTTTCCGCCAAGTCGTAAGAAATCGTTTCCATCGTATCACCCACTCGCGTATGTATATCGTTTTTTTACCAGCACGCCCATTGAACATCACATCGTCGCGTGCCTCAATACCGAAATCTTTCCCCACTATGAAAAATCCTGCTTTACACGTACAGCCCTGAGGTCTATATTCCCTCCCCACACAAGCAGGGAAGATAAGTTAAGAAGCCCGAGAAGAGGACAATGTAGGATATGAGTCAGATCGACAAAGCAAGTATTCAAGAAAAGTACCAGCGGCATGCAAGTGACACCGGTTCATCCGATGTGCAGATTGCCGTACTCACTAGCCGTATTCAAAAGCTTACCGAGCATCTCAAGCTCAACAAGAAAGACCACAGCTCGCGCCATGGACTGATCAAGATGGTCAGTGCCCGGCGGCGTTTGTTGGACTATCTCAAGGATACGGATACAGACCGTTACCAGAGTCTCATCAAGGATCTCGGCATACGCCGCTGATTCGGATCAAGCCTGATTCTGCACTGCCGCGCCTGCACAGGCCGGCAGTCCATGCACCAAACAGGTGCTCGCAGAATCCTATCAAAACGGCCTCCGGATCAGAAAAAGAAAAAAGTACTCCGGCGGCTACTACAAAGAAGGAAAGAAACATGCAGAATGCAACATCCGTAGCCGCCATGATTGGCGAAAACGAAATCAAGCTCGAAGCCGGGCTGCTAGCACAGCAAGCCGCTGGCTCCGTGCTGATCACAATTGGCGAAACCGTACTCTTCTCCGCAGTAACCGCAGCCGACAAACCGCGGGAGGGAATTGACTTTTTCCCGCTCCAGGTGGAATACCGCGAAAAGTTCTATGCCGCCGGTCGTTTTCCAGGAGGCTTCTTTAAACGCGAAGCACGTCCAAGCGAAGGCGAAATTCTTACCTCACGCTTCACGGACCGCCCGATTCGACCACTGTTCCCGGCAAACTACTTCAATGAAGTACAGATCAACAACATGCTGCTCTCGGCAGACAGCATTCATGACTCTGATATTCACAATATCACCGTGTCCAGCGCGGCTCTGATGATCTCGGAAATTCCTTTCGGTGGACCGATCGCCGGTGTGCGCGTGGGCCGCGTTGAGGGCCAATTCATCGTGAATCCAACCCATCAACAACGCGCCGTTAGCGATCTGGATCTCATCTATGCCGGCACACGCGAACTGCCGGTCATGATCGAGGGCAGCTGCAAGGAAATCCCCGAAGCAGACCTGGTCGCAGCCATGAAAGTTGCGCAGGAAGCCGTCTTAAAACTCTGCGATCTACAGCTCGAACTGCGTAAAGCACTGGGATTGCCCGAAAAGATCGTTGAACCTTACACGCCCGACACCACATTACTGGATGCCGCACGCAGCGCCAAAGGCGAAGAACTCTCCGCTGCCCTGCAAATCGCGGGCAAACTCGAGCGTCACGGCAAAGTCAATGAAGTCAAGGAAGCACTCAAGGAGCAAATGCTCGCGCAATTCCCCGAAATGACCGATGAACAGTTCCGCGCCATGTTCGACCAACTCGAAATCGAAACGGTCCGACGTAATGTCCTCGAACACGGCAAGCGTATCGACGGACGTGCATTCGATGAACTGCGCCCGCTTAGCGCGCAAGTCGGCGTATTGCCACGCACCCATGGCTCAGCCATCTTCAACCGTGGCGAAACCCAGTCCCTGGGAACCGTCACGCTCGGCACAAAATCCGACAAGCAGTCCATGGATGCCATCACGGGCGGCGAAAAAATCAAGAATTTCATGCTCCACTATAACTTCCCGCCCTATTGCGTCGGCGAATGTGGACGCCTCGGTGGAACGGGCCGCCGCGAAATCGGCCATGGTGCACTCGCCGAACGCTCCTTGCGTGAAGTTATGCCGGATGATTACCCCTATACCGTGCGTATCGTCTCCGATATCATGGGCTCCAACGGCTCGTCCTCAATGGCCAGCATCTGCGTAGGCACACTCGCCATGATGGATGCCGGCATTCCCATCAAGGCACCGGTTGCAGGTATTTCGGTCGGGCTCTTCTCGGGCACAGACAAGGCCAATCTCGTGATCGACATCCTGGGTTCGGAAGATCATTGCGGTGATATGGATTTCAAGGTTGCCGGCACCCGCAAGGGCATTACAGGCTTCCAGGTCGACCTCAAAATCCCGGGCCTCAAATGGGATCTGGTCGAAGGGGCCTTTGCCATGGCCAAAACCGCACGCGGACAGATTCTCGACTATATGGAATCGGTACTTCCGGCTCCGCGTGAGACGATGTCCACCTATGCGCCACGGATCGAATCCATCAAGATCGACCCCGAGAAGATCGGTGAACTCATCGGACCTGGCGGCAAGAATATCCGCGGCATCACAGAGCGCTCCGGTGCACAGATTGATATTGCCGAAGACGGAACGGTCAGCATCTATGCCAATAATGGTGAATCCATGGAGGCTGCCATCCGCGAAGTCAAGGCCATCACGATGGATCCCGAAGAAGGCGAAATCTACGAAGGCCGCGTCACCGGCGTCAAGGACTTCGGTGCATTCGTCGAAATCCTGCCCGGACGCGATGGCCTCGTACACATCAGCGAACTTGCCGATTTCCGCGTGAATAGCGTTGAGGACATCTGCAAGGTTGGCGATGTCATGAAAGTCAAGTGCATCGGCGTCGATGACCGTGGCCGCGTTAAGCTCAGCCGCCGTGCCGCCATGCAAGATCTGGACGAACAGGCCAACGCCTAAGGGAGTCAAAAGCGATTAAAGCGCAAGGGGAAGCAGCAATGCTTCCCCTTTTTCATGCCCAATCATCCTGCCCCAAAAACAATCCTGCCGTGCCCTCCGTTGTCAGGCTTCCGTCTTCCCCAGGATCCCATTCGCCAGATGCTGATGTCGATTGCAACTGCTGGCAACCTGCTCGTTGTGTGTAACAATCACCAACGCATAAGCATGCTTGTGCACCAACCCGAATAAGAGTTCCAGAACCTGGGCTCCCGTTTCATCATCGAGATTTCCCGTGGGTTCATCGGCTAGAATCACACGCGGATCATTCATCAAGGCCCGCGCGATCGCCACCCGTTGCTGCTCACCACCAGAGAGCTCCACTGGCGTATGGTCGGCGCGCTGCGCCATCCCCACGGATTCCAGCAGCCCCAGTGCCCGTATACGCATTTCCTTGCGCCCCTTGCCAAGTGCCCGTGCCGGCAACATCACATTATCCAGCACATCCAACTCCGGCAATAGATGATACGACTGGAAAACAAAACCTATTTTCTGTGCCCGCAACCGGGTTCGTTTGGCCCCTGAAACGCCATACAAATCTTCACCCGCAACACAAACCGGACCGCTTTGCCGATCCGGACGATCCAGCCCCCCCAGAATATGCAGGAGCGTACTCTTGCCGGCACCGCTCTTGCCTGTGATCGCCAAGCTTTCCCCCGCTGCAACACGGCACTGCAACCCCTGCAACACAGGAATCACATGCCCCCGCATCCGATACTGCTTATAAATATCCTTCGCCTCAATCAACATCGTTCCCTCAATAAACCAGATCCTGTCCAAATCATCATGCCCCTAAATCATCCTGCCTGAATGCTACATTTTTCCGGCTGCCCGACCTCTGACCTCAGACTTCCGCCCCCTACTCCGCCCGAAACGCCTCTACCGGCTGCAACACGGCCGCCCGCAAAACCGGAATCATACACGTTACCGTGCAAGCCCCCATAACAAGCGCCCCGACCTGCCACAAATCCTTGGCACTGATCTCCCATGGTAATGCCGCCAAACCGTAAATCTCCTTCGGGAACACGGTAATATTCATCGACGCCAGAAATGTCACAATCCCACCCAGATTATGCAAAACCAGCAACCCGGTACCAATACCTGCCAACGTCCCCACCAGGCACTGCACCCAGCCATGAATCAAAAATCCCAGCAGGATCTTCCATGTTGGCACCCCCAAAGCTTTGAACAAACCAATCTCCGGCGTTTTCTGCACGACAATCACGATCAACGTAACCGTCACACAAAAAATAGCCACAATCGTAATAAACGCCAGCAACACAAACATCACGGTTTTCTCATGCGCCAAGGCATCAAACAGCAAGCGATCCGTCTCTTGCCAGGAAGCCACATGATAGCGCGAACCCACCGCAGCCATCACGCGCGCAGTCATTTCATGGAACCGGAAGGGATCCTCTGTCATGACATACAACGATAAAGCACCTCGCTCCATCCCCACCAAATCCCGGGCCACCCCGATATCCGTCAACACAAAACCAGCATCGAAATCGCGCATCCCTAAATCAAAAATACCGGTTACTTCCAACTCTTCCGGCAAGTGCAATTCATCGCGCAACATGACACTGCGCGGAGAATATACCAGCACCTTGTCCCCGATCCGCATCCCCAAACGCGCCGCCAGATCGATACCAATTACGATGTAGTCGCCATCCAGATCAAAGCGGCCATACGTCGATTCCGGAATCCGACTCACAGACGCGGCCCGCTCCGCATCAATTCCCAGCAGGATCGGGGCCGCGATACGATCGTGCGCCTGCAACATCACACGCGTTTCCACGCTGCCCGCCACACCCGTCACCCCCGCAACGGAGGCAACCGTCTCGCTTAATGCCTCTAGATCTTCAATCGACCCATAGCGCCCAGTCACGGTCACATGCGGCTTGAAACTCAGAATCTTCTCGCGCCACATGTTGTCGAATCCAGTCATGACCGACAACACAATCACCAGAATCGCCACCCCGAGCAATACCCCCAACACCGAAAAAAGCGTCACCACCGACAAAAACGATCGCTTCGGCTTCAAGTATTTTAGCGCCAAAAACAACGGAAATGGCAACATTGCTTAATCCCTCGATTTCAACTGCGGGAACAGAATCACATCCCGGATCGCATCCACACCAGCCAGAATCATCATCAGCCGATCAATCCCGACGCCCATTCCACCCGCAGGCGGCATACCCTGTTCCAACGCCAGCAAGAAATCCTCATCGATCTTCTCAGGATTCTCTCCCGCCTGCTCCAGCAATCGCTTGCGCTGCTCGATCGGGTCATTCAATTCAGTATAAGCCGGCGCCACCTCTTGCCCCGCAATCACCAATTCAAACACATCCGCCAGCGCAGGATCATCCGGACAGGCTTTCGCCAGCGGAATCAAAACCGCCGGCAGGCGCTTCACAAACGTCGGCGCAATCAAATGCTTCTCGATCAACTTTTCATAGACTTCATGCGTGATCAAAAGGTGATCCCAGGCCGGATCGATCTGCAACCCCTGCGCCTCGGCTTTTGCCCGCGCAGACGCCACCGATAAACCATACCAATCCGACCCCATCTTCTCTTCAATCAATGTTCGATACGACACCTCCCGCCACGCTGGCTCCAAGTCCACCGGACGCGATTCCGAACCCACCTGCAAGGTACCAAATACCGTCTGCGCAACATGGCGAATCATCCCTTCAATCAATGCCTGCATGCCGCGCACATCCGTGTAGGCCTCGTAAATCTCCAGCATCGTGAATTCAGGGTTATGCGTCCGGTCCAACCCCTCATTGCGAAAATTGCGGTTCAGCTCAAAAACCTTATCAAACCCACCTACCAACAAGCGCTTCAGATACAATTCCGGCGCAATCCGCAAAACCATATCAGCACCCAACGCCTCGTAATGCGTGCGAAACGGACGCGCCGCCGCACCCCCTGCCTGCGCCTGCATCATCGGCGTTTCTACCTCGTAAAAACCCCGATCCGAAAGATAACTGCGAATTTCACGGATCATCGCCGTACGACGATTAAACAATTGCCGCGACTCCGGATTCGAAATCAGATCCAGATACCGCTGGCGATAGCGCGCTTCCGTATCCTTCAAGCCATGCCACTTCTCCGGCAGCGGCAGCAACGCTTTTGACAGCATCACCCAGTCTGTGACCTTGAGGGTCTGCTCACCCGTGCGCGTCACAAATAGCTCTCCGCTTACACCAATCTGATCCCCGAGATCCAACAACTTGAAAGCCTCGAAAGCCTCTTCCGTCAGTGCCTTCTTCTGCACATAGATCTGAAAGCGGGCACTGCCATCATGCAAATCCGCAAAAATACTTTTACCCATGTCACGGATCGTCGTCAACCGCCCCGCAGCCCGCACACTTTGCCCTTCTGCAAAGTCTGCATGCAACTGCTCCAGTCGCCCCGTTCTCTCAAATGCCGCACCATAAGGCTGGTACCCCGCGGCCACCAATGCCTCCATGTTCCGCAACCGCTGTTCCCGATACGCATTCTCCTCACTCACAAACACCTCGCTTCCTCATTTATCCACCTGGGAACGCCAGGCTCCAGCCTGGCCCGAAGCCCATCAGCACCCCTTCTGCGTCCCTCTGTGGTTCCCCTCCAAAGCCAATCCGTCTTGCCCTTTAATCCTGCGGCAACCACACCTTTACCGCCTTCTGCTGCCGCCCCCACTCCAATGCCTGCTGGTGCGAACGGAAGAACAAATCCAGCTTCTGCCCCC
>JBLRXB010000011.1:0-22766 GCA_047920915.1 Kiritimatiellia bacterium | reverse complement strand
GGATAGGGGATAGGACTTTTGTATGATGCGAATAGAAAAAGACGCTTTAGGAGAGGTTGCTGTTCCCGCGCGTGCTTATTATGGCGCGCAGACGCAGCGAGCCGTGGAGAATTTTGCGGTCGGGGATGAGTGTCTGCCGAAAGATTTGCTGATGAGTCTTGCCCGTGTAAAACAGGCGGCGGCCAAGGTAAATGCGCAGCTCGGACTGCTGGATGCAACAGTCGCTGACGCAATCCGTAAAGCGGCAGATGAGGTTTTATCCGGGGCGATCGGGCAGGAGGCATTTCCGCTGCGGATCTGGCAGAGTGGTAGTGGCACGCAGTCGAACATGAATATGAACGAGGTTCTGGCAAATCGTGCGAACGAATTGCTAGGAGGAACACGCGGCCAGAAGGCGCCGGTGCATCCGAACGATCATGTGAACCGGGGGCAATCCACGAACGATATATTCCCGACGGCGATGCATGTGGCTGCTGCGATGGGGGTGGCCAACCGATTGATGCCAGCACTTCAGCAGCTGCTTGGCGTGCTTGCGGCCAAGTCCGCTGATTTTCGGGACATCGTAAAGATTGGACGCACGCATTTGCAGGATGCCACACCTCTGACGCTGGGGCAGGAGTTTTCGGGGTATGCGGCACAAGTACGCCAAGCCCTGCACGCTCTGGAGCAATCGTTGCCGGATATCTGTCAGTTGGCAGCAGGAGGCACAGCCGTTGGTACCGGCCTCAACACACATCCGGCATTCGGAGCAGGCGTTGCAAAAGAGCTGGCAAATCGTACCGGACTCCCGTTTGTCCAGCAGGAAAACCTTTTTGCCGGGCTAGCGGCACACGATGCGATTGTTCGTCTTTCCGGTGTGTTACGCGGTCTTGCTGCGGCGCTGTATAAAATTGCCAATGATATCCGTTGGCTTGGAAGCGGGCCCCGCAGCGGATTGGGGGAGTTATTGTTGCCGGCGAACGAGCCCGGCAGCTCGATCATGCCTGGCAAGGTGAATCCGACGCAATGCGAGATGTTGACGATGATTTGTTGTCGTGTGTTTGGCAATGATGCCGCGATTGCCTTTGCCGGGACACAAGGACAGTTTGAACTGAATGTCTACAAGCCCCTGATGGCGCATGCCATTCTACAGTCGATTAATCTGCTGGCCGATGGGGTGGTTTCATTCTGTGAACGTTGCCTCGTGGATATAACGGTCAATGAAGCGCAGGTGCAGGCGCATGTGGATCGGTCGCTGATGCTGGTAACGGCTTTGAATCCGCATATCGGGTATGACCATGCTGCGGCACTGGCTTTGAAGGCCTGGCGCGAGGGCAGAACCTTGCGTGAGGTTGCTGTGGAAAGCGGTCTGCTTACCGCGGCGCAGTTTGATGCCTGGGTGCAGCCTGCCGCCATGACCCGAACCGAGGCGGACGTATGATGCGTGCGCCGGTCTATGTTGATTTTGATGATGTCCTTTGCGAGTCTGCACGCACGCTGGCGCGGATTTCCGGCGAGCGTTATGGCAAACCCGTTGCATTTGAGGAGATCTACTCTTTTGATTTGAATCAATCATTCGGTCTCGATGCATCGGAACAGGTTGATTTGTTTACGCTGTTTCATGATGCGGAGATGCTGTATGCAATTCCGCCTATTCCGGATGCCATAGCCGGGATGCAAACATGGGCGGCCGCGGGGTGTCGGATTGAAATCGTGACGGGGCGTCCGCCCGTTACGCAGGCAGTATGCTGCGAATGGTTGGATGCCTACAAGGTCCCGTATGACGGGATTACGTTTGTGGATAAGTATCGTCGTGGACATGGGCCAGTCGCGGGTGTGCGGCAGATGACTTTGGAGCAGATAGCGGCGTGTACGTTTGCTTTGGCGGTGGATGATTCGCCTGAGATGATCGAATGTCTGGCCGTAAAAACAGGCTGGCCACTGGCTTTGTTTGATCGGCCATGGAACCAGCAGCTTGCCGTTGGAACCTTGCGTCCGGGAACGGGACGGTATGCGGGGTGGCGAGAATTGCTGGATGCGTATCCGGCACCGGGAGTGATGTAATGGAAGAACCGATGCTTGAAGAATTGAACATGCCCAAAATGCGCGCCACTTGGGTTTCGCGTCGCTGGGTACAATTGCGGTGGTTTTTGAGTCATGATGCTGGTGCCATGGCTCAATTTATCAAATACGGGGTTGCTGGCGGGACGGCGACGGGTGTCCATATCGGACTGTTTTTCCTGCTTGGCTGGAGGTTGTTCCCGTCGCTGACTGCAGATGACTGGATGGTCCGCCTGCTGGGTGTCGTGCCGGGCGAGGTGGCGGAGGAGTTGCGTGCCTTTAACTCGGTTGTGTCGAATGCGCTGGCGTTTCTGGTCGCGAATGCGGTCGCATATATTCTAAACATCATGTTTGTTTTTAAAAAAGGGCGGCATCACTGGTTTTTGGAAATTGCGTTGTTCTATGCTGTTTCCGGTGTTTCGATGGCGATCGGATCCTTGCTCCAGTGGATTTTGATATCGCGGTATGGCGTGATGACGACACTTGCCTTTGGCTCGAATATTTTCTGTTCGTTGATGATTAATTATGCCATGCGTCGTTTTGTAATATTCAAAGGGTAGGTGCGATTTATGGAATTGCCATTGATTGATGATTTGCATGTTCATCTCCGGCAAGGTCAAATGCTCCGTGATGTGGTGCCGCTGACACGTGCGGGCGGTGTGGGGCGGTGTGTAGTGATGCCGAATACGGATCCGCCGGTAACGACGATTGAAGCCGTGCATGCCTATCGACGGGAACTGGAGGCATGCGGAACGGGAATCGATTTTTTGATGATGCTGTATCTTACGCCTGCTCTCCGGCCTGCGGATCTGGCCGCAGCCCGCGCGGCCGGCGTGCTCGGAATAAAGTATTATCCGCATGGTGTGACCACGAACTCCCATTGGGGGGTAGCCGATTTGCGTCAGTATGATGCGTTGTTTGCCGCCATGGAAACGGCCGGGGTTGCGCTGTTGATGCATGGGGAGGTTCCAAGCCAACCGGAAGCAGATATCTGTATCCTGAATGCCGAAGAGCGTTTTTTGCCGGAATTGGAGCGCATTCACAAGCAATTTCCCCGCTTACGCATGGTGCTCGAGCATGTGACAACACGTGATGCGGTTCAATGTATAAAAGGGCTTGGCGCAACGGTGGGGGCAACGATCACAGCGCATCACTTGGATCTGACCGTCGATGACTGGGCCGGCCGCAATCATAACTTTTGCAAGCCGGTTGCCAAGTATCCGCATGATCGCGAGGCACTACGCCAAGTCGTTGCGGCCGGGCACCCACGCTTCTTTCTCGGCTCGGACTCTGCGCCACACCCGCGTTCAGCCAAAGAGAGTGCCTGTGGGTGTGCCGGCGTGTTTACGGCACCCTTGTTGTTGCCCTATCTGGCAGACACATTTGAGCGGATTGGCTGTCTGGATCGGTTGCGCGCGTTTTGCTGTGAATTCGGATATCTCTTTTATGGCTTGCCAGCACCAAGCGGCCGGCTTGTGTTGGAGAAAGCCGAGCAAATCGTTCCGCATGATTATAATGGGGTCGTGCCATTTCGGGCTGGCGAGAGGCTGGGCTGGCAGATCATGACAAGTTAGCTTTGTTTTACGATGAGCACCGCATTGCTCCCGCCAAATCCGAAGCTGTTTTTCATGATATAGGGGCGTTCAAGCGGCGTACGTGTGTCGGGCGCAAATCGGAGTCCCCTGGCGGCCGCATCGGGTTCTGTCAAATGCAGGGATGCCGGTATGAGGCCGTCTTCCATGCTGATGATGGAGGCCAGCAAATCCATTGTGCCTGATGCTCCGATCATGTGTCCATAATAGGGTTTCAAGGAAGTGACGGGTACAGCAGCGGCAGCCGTTCCGAGCGTGGCAAGCAGGGAAGCACACTCCACCTGGTCGTTTGCGATGGTGCCGGTGCCATGGGCATGTACCCAGCCGAGATCGGCAGGGACTATTTGTGCATCGGCGAGCGCATCTTGCATGGCCTTGGTTTGGCCTTGTGCGTCGGGCGTTGTGATATGCAAGGCGTCTGAGCTCTCTCCATAGCCACAGATTTCGGCACGGATGGAGGCGTTGCGATTGCGGGCAGAGTCGGCGGATTCCAGAAAGATCGCGGCCGCACCCTCGCCAATGATGCACCCATCGCGCTTGGCGTCGAAGGGACGGCAGGCCGCTGCTGGATCAGCAGAGCGGCTCATGACGCCAAGGTTGTCCCAGGCTGCCAGCGTAAACGGGCTGAATATGGTATCGGCCCCCACGCAGAGTGCCTGGTCCCAGTATCCGCACCGAATCATGCGAAAGGCATAGCCGAGAGCCACGGTGCTTGAGGCACATGCGGCCGAAATGACAAAATTCGGTCCTTCAAAGCCAAAGCGTATGGCCAGTTGGGCGCTGATCGCATTATTCATGCAGCGGGGTACCGTAGTTGGGCGCACCCATCTGGGGCCCTTGTTAAAGAATGTCTCATTGGCTTGGAAAAAGCGTTCCACATTGCTGGCTCCTGCGCCGACGAGCACGGCTACCGAACGGCAGGTGCCGTGAGAGGGAAGCATGCCTGCCTGATGCAAGGCTTCCTCGGAGGCCAATGCGGATGCATCCAGTGCAATATCATTGTAGCGAATGTGCGCTGCCTGCAAGGCCGGATTCAAGGCCGTCCGGTCGATTTGTCCTCCCACTTTGGTTTTGCTGGTGACCGGTGGGTCCATCGTGATGCGTCGAAGACCTGATTTTTGGTCGCGGAGTGCCGCCCGCAGCGATTCCTGCCCAACGCCAAGACAGGAAACGCATCCGGCTCCCGTAACTACGACTTGATGGTGAGAATGTGTCATGGCCCGCCCCCCCGTCACTTACTCGCCGATAATCCTGGAGTCTTCGTCCAGGAATATCCCTTGGAGGTTCATGCGCAAGGCTTCCGGGTTACCGGCTACTTTGAGCCCCTCTGTCTCTGTGATCCGCCCATTGATGATATGATCGTATACCGAGTGGTTGAAGGATTGCATGCCATCTTCCCGGCCGGTCTGGATCGCCGTGGCCAGGTGATTGAGCCGGTCCTGGGTTAGAAGTTTGGTGACGGTCGGTGTGTTGATGAGAATTTCAACGGCCGGAATCACGCCACCATCGACATCCGGAATCAGTCGTTGGCAAATGACGGCATGCAAATTGGCAGCAAGGGCCATGCGTACATTGTCGCGTTCGTTAGCCGGAAACACATTTATGATGCGCGGCACGGCCAGATCGGCCGTTCCGGCATGCAACGTGGAAAACACCATGTGGCCGGTTTCTGCGGCAAGGAAAGCCGTCCGAATACTCACGGCATCGCGCATCTCTCCAATCAAAATGACGTCAGGGTCCTGCCGCATCATATGTTTGAGGCTATTGACGAAGCTGATGGTATCGATCCCTACTTCGCGTTGGGTAATCATGGCTTTGTCATCGTGGAACATATATTCAACGGGATCCTCGATCGTGATAATACGACAAGGCCGGGTTCGATTAATGGTTCCGATCATGGCGGCCAAGGTTGTCGACTTACCACTACCGGTTGTTCCGGCTAACAGAACGATTCCATGCCGGGCCTCTATGATCTTGTGCAAGGTGTCCGGGAGACGCAGCTGCTCAAAGGTAGGAATGCTATCCTTGACATGACGCATGGCCATTACGGGGGCACCCTGCGCATCGAAAATATTTACGCGGAAGCGGCCGACATCGGGTTCGGCGTGCGAAAAGTCGACTTCATGTTCCTGCTCGTAGATTTTGATAAGATGAGGGGGGGTAATTTCTTTGACAATGTTGCGAATATGCGCGACGGGAATCGGATCGAAGCCGGGGGCCGCCGAAAGGGTGCCGCTGATGCGGAACCCTGGAGCATGATTGCTCTTGATGTGAATATCAGATGCACCCGCAGAAACGGCCGCTTTCAATACCTCGCGTAACATAAGCAATTCTCCCAATATGTTGTTGGTTCCAATGTAACGCGTTTATGCCCCCCTGTAAACGGCGGATTGCACAAAAAAACAGCAAATAAAATGAAGTTTGTACAGTTCTATAGTTGAGTTGGGATAAAAAGTATGATTTGCTGATTTTTCATTTTTTTTTTTTGCGAGGTGTATGATGGTGGCACAAGGTCTTCTTCTGTTGGTTGCAGGAATCGGGACGGTTTTCCTTTTTTTGAGCATAATGGTCGCGGTTATGCTGGCAGTCGGATTGTATTTTAAAGCCAATGAGTCTCGCTATATGGAACAGGAATCGCCCCAAAAGACGACGGTGCCGCATTCAGTCGATATGCAGTCGATTGTTGCCGCGATTGCCGTTTCCTTGCCATAATCGGGGCAAACAGGCAGTGATTTGTAAAGGAGATATTTGTTATGGCCAAGAAACGCGTTCGGTTTATGTGTACAGCTTTTCGGGACGGTTTTCAGTCCGTTTACGGAGGCAGGGTGTTAACCGATGATTTCCTGCCGGCCGTTGCGGCCGCGCGGGATGCTGGCATTGATTGGATGGAGGTGGGCGGTGGGGCCCGTTTCCAGTCCTTGTATTTCTACTGCAATGAAGATGCCTTCCACATGATGGATCGCGTTCGTTCCACAGCAGGACCGGATGCGGATTTGCAGACGCTGGCACGCGGTGTGAATGTTGTTGGTTTGGATTCGCAGCCGTCTGATGTGATCAAATTGCACGCTGCCCTTTTCAAGAAGCATGGCATAACCAGCATCCGTAATTTTGATGCCCTCAATGACGTGAACAATTTGATCTATAGCGGTAAGTGCATTCACGCGGCTGGCTTGAAACACCAAGTGTGCGTATCGATGATGGAGCTGCCGCCCGGATGTGAAGGGGCGCATGACGCCGCATTTTATGAGCGCTGTTTGCGGGCCATACTGGATGCGGATATCCCGTATGATTCCGTATGTTTCAAAGATGCTTCCGGCACCGCCGTGCCCGCAAAGGTTTACGAAACGATCACGCGTGCGCGCAAGATGTTGCCCGAAGGTACGTCGATTCATTTTCATACGCACGAAACAGCGGGCATTGGGGTGATGGCGTACAAGGCGGCACTGGAGGCCGGTGCAGATGCGATTGATTTATCGCTGGCACCGGTTTCGGGCGGTACCTGCCAGCCGGATCTGGTGGTGATGTGGCACGCCTTGCGCGGGACGGATTTTGACCTCGGTATTGATATCGAAAAAGTAGTGGAAGCTGAAAAGATTTTCAAAGATTGTATGAAAGACTATTTCCTTCCGCCTGAAGCGACCACGGTTGAACCATTGATTCCCTGGAGCCCGATGCCGGGGGGGGCGTTGACATCCAATACCCAGATGTTACGTGATCATGGGATTCTGGATCGTTTTGGCGAAATCATCCATGCAATGAGGGAAGTTGTACGCCTTGGTGGCTTTGGTACATCGGTGACGCCCGTTTCGCAATTTTACTTCCAGCAGGCATTCAACAATGTGATGTTCGGCCCTTGGAAGAAGATTGCGGAAGGATACGGAAAGATGGTTTTGGGCTATTTCGGGCGTACGCCTGTTGCGCCCGATCCGGAAGTGGTTCGGATCGCGTCTGAGCAACTGGGGTTGAATCCGACAAAGCTCACCCCGTTGGAACTCGATGATGCTGATCCCAGGAAGGGGGTAAAGGTAGCTGCCGCCATGCTGGATGAGGCGCATATCGAAAAAACGGATGAGAATCTGTTTATTGCCGCGACGTGCAAGGAAAAGGGTATCACGTTTCTCAAAGGCGAGGCCAAACTCATGATCCGGAAGAATGCGGCTCCGGACCAGGAGGGTGGTAGCGGACTTGCAGCGGTGGGCAATGTGTTTTCTGTGAAGGTTAACGACAAGTCCTACGTGGTAAAGCGGGATGGGGACGCTTTAGTGGTAGATGGCAAGCGGTACCAGATCGCGGTGCGTGCGCGCGAAGAGCAAGCAGAGTCTGCTGAATCGGGGGAAACGAGCGATGCGGAAACCATTACCGCACCAATGCCCGGAAATGTGTTCAAGTTGATCTGTAGTGAAGGTGATGCCGTCAGTGAAGGTGATGTCCTGGTAATTCTTGAGGCCATGAAGATGGAAGTGCCGATCAAGGCGCACAGGAAAGGCATCGTGGCATCGGTCGCCGTCTCAACCGGTGATACCGTGCAATCAGGGCAAGTTCTCGTGACAATTGGCTAATCGGCCAGAGGGAGTGCAAGGGTATGCGATTTGGCATCTTGAAGTTTTTTTTGGCGCTGTATTTCATTGGCAGTTTTAGCTGGCATTTGACGGTATGTGCGCAAGATGCGGTGCCGCTTACGGTCGCTGCGGTCGATGCAGGGGATCCGATTCGCCTTGGCGATGCTGTTGAAGGTTTGTTCCAATCAACCGGCGTCTATGGATTTCTGGATTTAGGGACATCGGCAGAGGAACGGCAAGAATTGGCAGGTGACTCCTTTCTGCGACCAGGCGTAGGGCAGTTTATCATGATTCTGGTTGGTTGTGTGCTGATCTATCTGGCGATCGTGCATAAATTTGAACCATTATTGCTGCTTCCGATTGGCTTTGGGGGGTTGCTGGCTAACATTCCGCTGGCGGGGATGGCGGAGCACGGTGGCTTTTTGAAGGCTATTTACGATTTTGGAATTGAAGCACCGTCGTTATTCCCTTTGCTCATATTTATGGGGGTGGGGGCCATGACGGATTTCGGCCCGTTAATTGCGGATCCCAAGACGGCCCTGCTGGGTGCCGCTGCACAATTCGGGATTTTCTTTGCGTTGATTGGGGCTTTGGTTTTGCCCGGGTTGAACTTTTCGGTTGCCGATGCAGCCTCGATCGGGATTATTGGTGGCGCAGATGGTCCGACGGCCATCTTTTTGGCAGGTCAGTTGGCACCGCATTTGTTGGGATCGATTGCGGTGGCTGCTTACTCCTATATGGCACTGGTGCCAATCATTCAGCCGCCGATCATGCGTTTGCTCACGACAGAGGCGCAGCGCAAAATCAAAATGAAACAATTGCGGCATGTGAGTCGCACGGAGAAAATCGTCTTTTGTTTCATTGTGCTGGGGCTTTGCATCCTGTTGTTGCCGTCGGCGACCCCGCTGGTCGGTATGTTGATGTTTGGCAACTTGCTGCGTGAATCAGGGGTGGTCGAGCGTTTGTCCAAGACGGCCACGAACGAGCTCATTAATATTGTTACGATTCTGCTTGGGCTTGCGGTCGGTTCTAAATTAGCTGCGGATCAATTCCTGAGTTTGGCAACGCTGGGTATTGTGGCGTTGGGACTGGTGGCGTTTGCGGTCGGTACGGCGGCGGGCGTTTTGCTGGCACATGTTATGAACCGTTTTTCGAAGGACCCGATTAACCCGCTTATCGGGGCTGCGGGTGTCTCGGCTGTGCCGATGGCTGCCAGAGTCGTGAACAAGGTGGCGCTGGAGTCAGATCCGCATAATTTTCTCCTGATGCACGCGATGGGCCCCAATGTTTCCGGGGTGATCGGCTCGGCGGTAGCAGCAGGGGTCCTGTTGCGGCTTTGCGAGATGTTTGCCGGATAAATGTTTATGCAAACCATTTTGCTCGCAACACGTAATCGCAAAAAACTGGCAGAGCTGCAGGCATTGCTGGCGGATCGCAGCGGAACATGCCGGTTCGTAACCATCGACGATGTTGATGCACAGCTACCTGATGTGGACGAGGATGGCGAAACTTTCACGGCCAATGCCTGCAAAAAGGCCCTGGTTCTTGCACAAGCGTCCGGCCTTTTGACACTGGCGGATGATAGCGGGTTGGCCGTGGATGCGTTGGGTGGAGCGCCTGGTGTCCGCAGTGCGCGGTTTGCCGGCGAACCCAGTGATGATGCCGCCAACAATGCCCTATTATTGCAAAAACTGCTTTTGGTGCATGATCGCAGTGCGCAGTTTCATTGTGTGCTTGCGCTGGCAACCCCTGATGGACGTTGCGCTACGGTCGCTGGTGTATGCAAAGGCCATTTGCGGGAAGCGCCGTCGGGCGCGGCGGGGTTTGGCTACGATCCCCTGTTTGTCCCGGAGGGATACACGCAAACATTTGCGGAGCTGGGAGCCGATGTGAAACACCGTGTCTCGCATCGGGCGCAAGCGTTGCGGGCCGCTCGTGCGACTTGGGTTCGCAACGGAATGTTTGCCTTGCCTGAAAAAGATTAGTTCTGGCCTTCACGTGAGAAGAGCGGAAGTGTTACACTAGGAGCCTGGAACACGACGTATAATTGCTGTTTCATGAGCTGGTGTACCGACTCGGGCTGGCGATCGAAATGGAAGTTCCAGATGGCACTTTGCATACTCGTGCGGCCTGCCGTGGTTGATACAATTCGACCGGGAACATCAATCTTGATGTCGGTTGTGAATCCCCCGAGAAACGGCTGTATCTGCTCGAGTTCAGACGGCGAAAATCGCGGCGGAATGGCACCGGGATCGGTAACCATCGCTGGTCGATCGAGTACGTATTGTCCCTCCTGATTGCGGCTGAGAGAAAACCCGTATTTCTGGAAAAAGGGAATTTGGGGCAATCCCCCGATGTCATCGATGTCAAGCACGATCGAGAAATCGCGCCAGAGCGGCCGGGTGTTCTGGCGCAGCGTACGGATCTCGATTCCGTGCTGTTGCCAGGGCAGTAAATGCTCGCGTATGGTAGTCGTGCTGGGATCCAGAAACGTCATGATTAGCGGATCCATTTTGGCATCGACCGGTTCGCCCTTGGCGGCAGAGAGGTCGCGCCGCAATTTGAACATGGCGCGAAACTGGCTGATGGCTTGCTCGCTAATGGCGTACTGCAAACTGTACACCGCACTTCCATTGGTTTGTATCTGCAAGTCATGCTCCATCTGGATGCATCCACTTGCTGTGATGAGCAGACCAAGAATCATAAGGCTGCATAACGATCGCTGAAACATGCCATTCTCCCTTGTCGCGAATATGTGAATAATCAATGCGGTTGATTGTCGGGTTGGTTGTTAAATTCGTAAATGGTTTCTCCCGGAGCAACCAGCCCCATTTGCCGGGCGGTCTGTTCAACAAACTCCGGGTCCGTCACGAAACGTTCCTGAAAGGATTTCAGTTCCCGTATCCGTTCCTCTTTACGGGCAATTTCTTCTTCCAATGCCGCTTTTTCGGCACGCAGACCGTTTGCTTCGCGCATCAACGGGATGAGAAACAAGGCGAAGGCGGTGAGAATGGCCACAGCGATTACGATTAACGAAACGCGCGATATGATTTGTAGCAGTGTCATGTAGTGCGGCTCCCATTTCTATATGCGGTGTCATTTTCACGAGTCGGGACCATAATGTCAAGCGAGGGCTTGCGTTCACATGAGATCAATTGCATCGACATCCATCGCCAAGGTAACGGTTTTGGGTAGTGGCTGGGTTCGTCCTACACGGCGATAAAGCTCCAGCAACGTACGGACCGATTTGCTCCGCAGCAAGATTTGATAACGATAAATATCGTTTGCTTTCGATAGGGGGGCGGGGGTTGCATCGGCAACGATCATATCGGATGTGGCCTGTGCCTGCAATATGCGCGCATATGATTCGCTCGCCAAACGCACTTCGTTCTCATTCACGCCCCGGAAATGCAGACAGATCAAGTGTGCAAACGGGGGGTAGAGCAGTTCTTTCCGGAAAGCTAGCTCCTCATCGGCAAATCCTTCGAAATCGAGCTGGCGGGCGGTTTGGATCGCCGTATGATGCGGGGTGTAGGTCTGGATAAAAACCTCGCCGGGGACTTCTCCGCGCCCAGCGCGGCCAGCCACCTGGGTGATGAGCTGAAATGTTCTTTCCCCGGCTCTGAAATCAGGCATATGTAAACTCATGTCGGCAAACACGATCCCCACCAAAGTCACGTTCGGGAAGTGCAGGCCTTTGGCGATCATCTGAGTGCCTACGAGAATGTCGATCTTTTGGTCCCGGAAATCATTGAGAATACGATCATAGCCATCTTTTCCGCGCGTTGTGTCGGTATCCATTCTTGCGATGCGGGCGTGCGGGAAGCATTTTTGCACAATGGATTCCAATCGCTGGGTGCCGAAGCCCGCATAGCGAAATGCGGGGTCGCCACATTGCGGGCAGCGCTCCGGGACGGCTTTCCGTCCCCCGCAAATATGACAAAGCAAAGCATGCCGGGTCTTATGGTAGGTGTGGGATACGCTGCAGCTTGTGCATTCCGATACGTATCCACATTTGGGACAAACCAAGGATGACGCATAGCCGCGACGATTCAGAAAAAGCATGGTTTGTTCCTGTCGTTGCAAGCGCTCGTGCATGGCTTGGAGCAGGTCTTTGGCAAAAACGACGGGCTGCCCGGTGCGCTCTGCTTCATGGCGCATATCCACCACGCGAACGGCGGGCATCCGGCGGTAGTCCGCGCGGTCAGGCAAAGCTTGCAATATATATTTTTCCCGGCGGGTATTTTGCCAGGATTCGAGTGCGGGGGTGGCCGATCCGAGCACGACGGGGCAAGCGGTCAGGTGTGCGCGCATTACGGCAACATCGCGCGCATGATAGCGCGGTGCGTCCGACTGTTTGTAGCTGGGTTCGTGTTCTTCATCGACTACGATAAGCCCCAAGCTGGGAACCGGCGCAAAAATGGCCGAGCGAGCGCCGATCACGACATCAGCCTCACCGCGGCGTATCCGGTGCCACTCATCGTGACGTTCGCCTTGCGAAAGGTGGCTATGCAGAACAGCAATGTTGGCACCGAAGCGTGCGCGGAATCGGGCAACGGTTTGCGGCGTCAGGGCAATTTCGGGAACCAGTACGATGGCCTGCCGACCTTTTGCGATTGTTGCTGCGATGGCCTGCAAATAAACTTCGGTTTTACCGCTGCCGGTGACGCCATAGAGTAAAATGGGTTTGGGGGAGGGGCTTTGCATCGATGCCAGAATGCCGGTAAGTGCCTCTTTTTGGGCATCCATGAGGGCAAGGGGCCCGGTGCGTACGAATGTGCTGTTTGCAAATGGATCTCGCTGCTGCACAACAGCGCGGATTTCCAGCATCCCTTTTTTTGCCAGTGTTTGTACAGGAGAGCGCGAAACACGGCATTCTTGCAGCAGATTGGTAAGCAGCATGGACCCGCCTGAAGCCGTCAGTGCTTGCAACACGCGCTGCTGGGGTTCGGTCAGTTTTGGTTGGGGTTGCGGTACGGGAAGGATCGAAACCTCCTGCTGTTCGCGAAAACCGGCATCCTTTTTGCGCACGGCTCCGGGTAGCGCGGTACGGATGCATTGTTCCATGCGCGCGCCATAATACGCAGAGATCCAACTGATCAGCTTGAGCAGTGTTTGATCCAGATAAGGGATCGGGCTGACGATGCGTTTGATGGCTTTTAGCTTATGATCGGTCTCGGTCTCTTTCAAGCATGCCACCACATAGCCGTGAACGGTGCGCGGTCCGAACGGAACCGAAACGCGCAGACCAATTTCAATATGGTCGCGCATTTCCGGAGGAATCGCATAATCAAATGCGCGTTCTACCGCGACATCGACTACGACCCGGGCTACATGATATGTCGGCTTGTGCATGACCGATGCATAGCACGAGATTGCCATGTTTGGCAAAGCCAGAAGTTGCGGGGCTTGGCTGGACGCAGTTTCGCTTGGGTAGCTAGGGGAGTGTCTGGAGAAGCAGATGTCGGGCTTGCGACCATTGTTCCCATGCCGACGCATCGGATGGTGGGACGGGGATGTAGCTAGACCCACAGGCCGGGCAGCATGCCCCATGGCTGTAGGGTGCCTTGCAGGTCGGACAGTGTGTCTCGCAAACTTCGCCACAGTAGCGACAGTATTTTCCCGTTGTGCTGGCGGGGCTGCGGGGAATTGCGAGCAGGCGGGGACCAACGCGATATGGTACATTCGATGGACACTCGTAGTGCGGGCAATAATTTGTGTCACGCGCGGTCGTGGAAGCAGGTACCAGCACCGCTGGCCTTGGATTCGTCCATGGAATATCGAGAAGTTTCGCCAAGGCTTGTTGTTTTTCGCTGGCGATCGCTTGCGGGTTACCACGCTCGAACATGCTAATGGCCGATTGTTTGCAACCAATCTGATCTGCCAGTTCAGACTGCGTCATCCCACGCTCTCGGCGTATCGTGATAACTTTTGTGGTAAATGCAGCTTCTTGTTCTGCCATGTTGGGTATTCCATTCTTTGCGTTGCATCAAAGGGCATAATATGAAGCATGCTTGGATATCAAGCAATATAAAGTTATTAACAACTTATAAAAATGCGTAACATGTTTATTTGTAACAATTTAGTTTTTTATTGATAAAGTTGTTATCAAGTTATTTTATAAATAATCCGATCTGTGTTTTGCGGTGTTCATCGATAGTAAATCCCATAATCTGATATAAAACCCTTTCTTTTGTTCGGTAAGTAACCGCGATCAGAATTGCGCGCATAATTACATGGTTCTCTGCGGGATGGGTTTGCCCTGTCGGATGAAACTATGGTATTGTCCGGATTTATGCGTAGGGGTGTTGACAATAGTAAGGAGGTACACTGATGGCTTTGAATCTGGTGCAGGAAATTGATGGTGATGTTTCGATTCGTAATGTTCTGATCAGTGTTTCGAACAAAGCGGGATTGGAGCCTTTCGTGAAGGGCTTGCTGGCATCGTGCAAGGACGTGAAGATCTATTCAACGGGTGGTACGTATGCCATGTTGCAGGCATTGCCTGGCATCGATGGACACTTGGTGGCCGTATCTGATTATACCGGCCAACCAGAGATGCAAGGCGGATTGGTCAAAACCCTTGATTTCAAGATCTATCTCGGGCTTTTGAGCGAAACCTACAATCCTGCGCATCAGTCCGACCTCGTGCGTACGGAGGCCGTTGCAATTGATATGGTTGTCGTGAATTTGTATCCCTTCCAGCAGACCGTGGCCAGAGACGGTGTTACGCCCGAGGAGGCACGCACCCATATTGATATTGGCGGACCTTGTATGATACGGGCGGCGGCCAAGAATTATTTGCGTGTGGCGTCTGTAACCGATCCTGCGGATTATGATGTCGTGCTGACGGAGCTGGCAGCGACGAACGGCAAAATACCTTTGGCACGGCGGTTCTCCTTGATGCAGAAAGCCTTTGCGCACACGGCCGCGTATGATGGGGCGATCAGTGCCCATTTTGCGGGGGTGCCGGAACAAGCTGTACGCAGTTGCTACACGATCCGTTAGGGGTGCTATGATCGACCTGCATATGCATTCGCAGGAGTCCGACGGCAGTCTTTCACCAACGGAACTGGCGGAAGCTTGCTCCAGAGCTGGTTTATGCATTGCGGCCTTGACCGATCACGACACCTTGGGCGGGAGCCGGACATTTTTGCAGGCTTGCGCGGCACAGGGTATCCGGGGCATCGCAGCGGTGGAACTTAGTGCCGAGTATGGCCCTGGAACCATGCATATTCTTGGCTATGTACCCGATGGCGCGATCGCGCCGCTGCAGTCCGCCTTGGAACAGATCCAGGCGAGTCGGGCCCAGCGCAATGCAGAAATTCTATCGGCATTACAGGATCTGGGCTATCCGCTTGCGGCCGAAGAGGTGGCGGCTTACGCCGGGGATGGTATCACGGGCAGACCCCATATCGCGGCTGCAATGCAGGAAAAGGGATATGTAAAAAATCGCCAGGACGCCTTTGAGCGTTTTCTCGGGAAGGGCTGTCCTGCCTATCGTGATCGCTTCCGGTTCTCGCCGCAAGCCTGCGTTGACATCATCCGGGCACATGGGGGCGTTGCCGTTTTAGCGCATCCCTTCACGCTTTCCTTGTCTGAAAGGGCTTGCAGTGCGCTCGTGGAGGAACTTGTCTCCTATGGTCTCGGGGGAATTGAGGTGTTCTATCCCGAACACAGTGAAGATCGCCGGCGTATCTACCATCGGATCGCGCATACTTTTGACTTGGTAGCAAGCGGCGGATCCGATTTCCATGGTGCTTTGAATCCGTCCATTATGCTGGGGCGAGGATTTGGTAACGTATATGTGGATGATTCCGTTTGGGCGGCGCTGGAGGCGCGTATGACAGATGCAGAGAGCCAGGATTTCTTCATTCGCAAGGAAGAAGCGCGCGGATGATGAAACGGATTGTACAGTTTGTCTATACGGGTGTGATCGTCGTGATCGCCGGCCTGGGAATATGGCATGTGAACTGCGGCCAGCGGGATTTTCTTTCCCCCGAGGAACGCAGCTGGTTGCAACAACATTCCCGGCATATTTCGGTGGCACCGGATCCACGCTGGACACCGAGCCAGACCATTGAAGAACAGCAAATCTATCAAGGAATATCAAGCGACTTCATGGCCTTGGTCGAACGCAAGCTGGGGGTGCGTTTCTTGCGTGTACATGCCGAATCCTGGGATCAGGTACTCGCCCTGGAGCGGGAAGGCAAAGTCGACGTGCATCCGGTCATTTTTCAAAGTCCTGAACGCGATACAGACTGGTTGTTTACGGAACCCTACATGCGCATACCGGTGATTGCCGTGGTGCGGGCATCCATGATGGAACGTTTTCATCCCGATGACATCTGGAGCTTGCGCATGAGTGTGGGGCATGGCTATGGCATCGAAAGCTTTTTCCGGTCGTATGCCGATCGACCGTTGCAACTGATTCCGGTTGAAAGCGATCGTTTTGGATTGATCAAGGCTGCGATGGGTGAAATTGATGTGATGGTCACGGATCTGGCCTCCGCTTCGCACTATATCGAAAGCGAAGGTTTGACGAATCTGCGGCTGGCGGCAACGCTTGGATCCTTGTATGAGTTCCGGTTTGCCTCGCGGCGTGACCAACCGGTATTGCACCGTATTCTGAACAAGGCACTGGAACAAATCAGCCGTGAGGAACGACGCAGCATTTATGACCGCTGGGTCGTTTTTGATACGCGGCCCTTTTACCGTTCAGCAACATTCTGGTATGTGGCGGGAACGGTATTATTACTCGTCGTGTTCGTGCTTGTTGTGATTCTCGGGTGGAATGCAGCCCTGAAAAAGGAGGTCAGCAATAAGACGGCTGCACTGCAGGAGGCCCAAAAGCAGCTCGAGAAGCGTGTGCAAATGCGCACGGCTGAATTGGCGCAAGCGAATGCGTCCTTGGAGCGGGAAATACGCGAACGTGCCAAGACCGCGCACGATCTGCTGCACGTTAGTGGCAATGAACGTGCGCGCATTGGTCGGGAGCTGCATGATTCGATCGGGCAGAAATTGGTCGGTATTCTTTATCTCACGCGTGTTCTGGCTGAGGAACTGGACGATGCGCAACAGAAAGAGTCGGCATCCGCCTACAAGATTCTGGGGGTTATTGAAGACTCCTTGGCGGAAATGAAGCAAATTGTACGCGGTTTATTACCCGTGGATATTCTGAACAAGGGGTTTCTTGCGGCGCTGGAAGCCTTGTTGAAAGAAACCCAGCAATACCAAGGAATCGAGTGCCAGTTGCAGTGTGATGACCAGGATGCGACGGCAGAAATGGACAACGCTCTTGCCACGAACTTGTACCGGATTGCGCAGGAAGCGATTAGTAATGCCTTGAAGCATGCCAAAGAATTGTCCCGCATCGTTGTCACGCTGCAGGTGCTTGAAACGCAAGGCATTTTACAGATTGAAAATGATGGCATTGTTACTACAGTGACACCCGAGACAAGCGCAGGGCGCGGGATGGGGATCAAGATCATGCAATATCGTGCGATGCTGGCGGGGGGAGAACTTGCTATACAGGCAGGGGAAGAAGGCGGACTGCGTGTGATCTGCCGCTTCAATCCGGAACGTAAAGAATTTGCAGATAGTGAGGGACTGTGATGACAGAGCCAAACGAAAAGATTTCCCGTGTGGTGTTGGTGGATGATCACCCGATCGTTCGCGATGGCTTGTGCCAAATGATCGCGCGCGATCCGGGGCTGATGGTGTGTGGCGAGGCCGGGAGCACCGCAGAAGCCTTGGTATTGATCGCAAAAGATATTCCGGATCTGGTTATGGTTGATGTTTTTCTGGATGGCATCAATGGAATTGAACTTACCAAGATGCTCACCGAAAAACACCCGGGAATTCGCATTTTGATCCTGTCCATGCATGATGAGAACCTCTATGCGGAGCGGGCCCTGCGTGCGGGAGCCATGGGGTACGTGATGAAGCAGGCTCCCTCGCGCGAAATTCTCGCCGCGATGCACAGGGTATTGGCTGGACATCGCTATGTGAGCGCATCCCTTCGCGATATCTTGGAGGAGAGTAAATATGGAAAGGAAGAGCTTGCGGGCTCTCGACAGGTGGAAAATCGCCTCAGCAGTCGAGAGCTCAGTATATTTCGTGCATTGGGTGAGGGACTTGATCGTACGGCGATTGCGGCCTTGCTGGATATCAGCATCAAAACGGTTGAAACCCATCGCGCCAATATCAAGAACAAGTTGCATATCGGGCGGTCTGTCGATCTGTCTGAAATTGCCAAGAGCTGGTTAGCCAAGACGGGAAATCGTGCCGATGGCGAATCTCTATAAACTCGATGCCTCCTATCAGCCGGCCGGCGATCAACCGGCTGCAATTGAGGCCTTATGTCGTGGCCTGGTCAAGGGGCAGCGCTTTCAAACCCTGGAAGGTGTTACGGGGTCGGGGAAAACGTTCACGATTGCCAATGTCATTGCCCAATGGAATCAGCCTGCCTTGATCATCTCCCACAACAAGACGCTGGCGGCACAATTATACAGCGAATTGAAATCGTTTTTTCCCGCAAATGCGGTTGAGTATTTTGTCAGTTATTATGATTACTATCAGCCGGAAGCGTATATTCCGCAAACGGACACTTTTATTGAAAAGGATGCTTCGATTAATGAAGAGATCGAGCGTTTGCGCTTGTCTGCCACAAATGCCCTGCTGATGCGTCGCGATGTTATCATTGTTTCGTCGGTCTCCTGCATCTATGGATTGGGGTCGCCCGAGGATTATAGCGACATGCTGATTCAGATTACGGTGGGTGACACACTGACGCGCGAGGCCATGTTGGAAAAACTGGTGGCGATCCAGTACAGCCGCAACGATTACGAACCCTTGCCCGGTAATGTGCGTGTCAGGGGCGATTGCGTCGATGTGTTCCCATCCTACTCCCGGCTGGGATTGCGTGTCACCTTTTTCGGGGACGAAATCGAGATGCTGCAGGAGTTGGATCCCGTATCCGGACGTATTATCCGCGATATGGAACGCATCAGTATTTCGCCCGCCAAGCATTTTGTGATGCCGCATGCCAAGATCGAGACGGCTTTGTCGCGGATCAAGGATGAACTGGATGCGCGGTTACAGGAACTCCAGGCCTCGGGGCGCTTGATTGAAGCGCAGCGCCTGCAGCAGCGCACGTTGTATGATTTGGAGATGATGAAAGAACTCGGCTATTGCAGCGGGATCGAGAATTACTCGCGTCATTTAAGCGGGCGCGGGGCAGGGGAACCACCCGCCACATTGCTGCATTATTTTCCGGATGACTTTTTGACGATACTGGATGAATCGCATGTTACCGTGCCGCAGATCCGTGCCATGTTTTATGGAGACCAATCCCGCAAACAGACGCTGATTGAACACGGTTTCCGGTTACCTTCGGCCGCAGATAATCGCCCGTTGGCCTTTGATGAGTTTCTGACTGCCACCGGTCCCATCCTATTCACAAGTGCTACGCCGGGCCCTTTTGAAAAGCAAGTGAGTGCATCGATCGTGCCGCAGATCATTCGGCCCACGGGATTACTGGATCCGCCGGTAGAGGTGCGCCCGCTGGAAGGGCAAATTGACGATCTGATGGAATGTGTGCGGGTCTATGCCGAGAAGCAGGAACGGGTGCTGGTGACGACGCTCACCAAACGAACGGCTGAAGACCTTACGGATTACCTGACACGCATGGGCTGTCGTGTCGAGTATTTGCACAGCGATATTGATGCCATCGAGCGGGTCGAAATCTTGCGGCGATTGCGTCAGGGCGCATTTGACTGTCTGATCGGAATCAATTTGTTGCGCGAGGGCCTCGACTTGCCGGAGGTCGCGCTGGTTGCGATTCTGGATGCCGATAAAGAGGGGTTTTTGCGATCGGAAACGGCATTGATCCAGACGGCCGGGCGCGCAGCCCGCCATGTCGCGGGTAGCGTGATTTTGTATGCCGACCGGGTAACGGATGCCATGCAGCGGATGATCGATATAACCACCGCACGACGGGAGCGGCAGCTGGCCTTTAACGCATCGCATAAGATTGTGCCTGTGAGCACAATCCGTGCAATTGACGCCGGGCTGCGGACGACATATGATGAGGAGGAAATCGAGCGGCGTGTTGTGGCCGAGGGTGGGGAAAGCTACGATGTGCATGCTGCCGTACAGGAGCTCGAACGCGAGATGCTGGAGGCCGCAGCGGCCCTGGAGTTTGAGCGTGCCGCCGCCTTGCGGGATCGCTGGCAGGTATTAAAACAGGAACAAGGTCAGACAGGGGGCACTTCAGAGCGTGCCGGGAAACAGAAGCGCGGAAAACAAAGGAAAGGTTTGTAAGGATGCAGGGACGTAGCGTGTGGGGCAGCAAATTGGGTTTTTTGCTGGCGGCAATCGGATCCGCCGTAGGGCTTGGTAACGTATGGCGTTTTAGTTATGTTTCCTATCAGAATGGTGGGGGCGCTTTTCTGGTTCCCTATCTCGCGGCCTTGCTCACGGCAGGCATACCGCTGATGATTCTCGAATATGGTCTGGGGCACCGCGAGAAGGCATCACCGCCATTAGCCTTTGCGCGTATCCATCATTTATGGGAGCCATTCGGGTGGTGGATGCCGATTGTGGCATTTTTCGGGATCAATCTGTTTTATGCGGTTGTGATCGGCTGGTGCTTCAATTACTTCCTGCTGGCTCTGAATCTGGGCTGGGGCACAGATACCAATGCGTTCTTTTTCGCGGAGTTCTTGCAAATATCTTCGGGTCCGTTTGATCTGGGCGGCATTCGCTGGCCGATATTGGCGGGCGCGGCCTTTACCTGGTTTATCTGCTGGTTTATTTGTTTCCGTGAAGTGCGACATGGTATCGAAAAAGCCAGCCTTTTCTTTATGCCGATTCTCGTGGTAATGACCGCATTGCTGGTGGTTTGGTCGCTGCAGTTGGATGGCGCAATGGATGCGGTGCGGAAGCATTACCTGCATTTTGATTGGAGTAAAATCTCGCTTGCAACGGCCGCCGGGCGGCGCGTCTGGGTGGCGGCTTACGGCCAGATCTTTTTCACGCTTTCGCTCGGTTTTGGCATCATGATCACCTATTCGAGCTATTTGCCCAAACGCTCCGATATTACATCGAATGCTATCATCACCTGCTTGGTTGATTGTTTTTATTCGATTTTTGCGGGGCTGGCTGTATTTGGAACGATCGGGTATATGGCGCAGGCAAAAGGGGTTCCATTTGATGAGGCGATCACGGGCGGGCCCGGTCTTGCCTTTGTGGTCTATCCGGAAGCGATTAACCAATTACCATGGGGCAATCGACTCTTCGGCGCCATCTTCTTTCTCGTATTGATTATTGCCGGTATTTCATCCGCTATCTCCCTGACCGAGGCTTTTGCCTGCTCGCTTTGCGACAAATTCAATTTTTCGCGCAAACGCACGATTTCCTGGCTATGTCTCGTTGGACTGGCAGGCAGCGTCATTTTTACTACGCGAGCCGGTCTGTATATTCTGGATATTGTGGATCATTTCGTCAGTGATTACGCCTTGATTCTTGGCGGAATTCTGGAATGCATGTTGGTGGGGTGGTTGCTCAAGGCATCCGCTATGCGCAAACATATATTTGCTGTAAGCGGACGGCGTGTATGGCCGGTATGGGATATCGCGATTTGTGTCGTGACGCCTGTTATGCTGATGCTTATCCTGGTGGGGGCCATATATCAGGAATTCTCGCGTGCTTACGAAGGATATCCGGTTGGCGCTCTTCTACTCTTTGGCGGGGGCACATTGCTTTTGAGTCGTCTGGGAGCATTTGTTTTAAGCCATGTTTCGTGGCCGTATCAGAAACGGAAGCATGCACATACGCCTGACGAGGAAACGCTGCTGACGTAGCACAACAGTATTCTCACATGTGAGGAATTTCGCAGAATTGAAAGTCAATAGCTTGTTCGGATGCATCAGAGCTCCCTAAATGCCTGATGTGATGCTAATTGTTGATCTTGGTACGTTTCATGCTTAAAATAATAGCAGGTATTGTTATGGCAACATTGAACAAATCAAAAGCTGGGTTTACCCTGACAGAGGTTATGGTTGCATCGTCGATTTTGATGCTATTCATGGCGGGTTTTCTAGGGGCTTTCATCATGGGCATGCGGACGCTCGATATGAGTGTCAATCAGTATCGCGCCACTGCGATCGCGCGGAATCGGGTACAGCGGGCACGCGGATTTGATTTTGGTAGTCTGCACTTGTTGGAGGAGACTGAAACGCGTGTCGATCGCTATGGCAATATTGATCCGTTGGGGGAATACCGAAGATCAACGCTGATTGATACGAACACGGTTACGGCTCCGCATACGGTACGGGTCGAGGTAGGGGTGCGTTTCCCTGTGCGGGGTAATCCGAATCGCCAGCGCTCCGAGCCCGTTTTAATGGAAAGTATCATTGCTGTGAGGATGTAGTTGCTTATGAAAGCTTATTCGGAAAGGGTTCGCGGTTTTACACTCGTGGAGATACTTGTTGCAGCGAGCATTTCCGTACTGGTGTTGACTGGGGTTTCGGCCGGTTTGGTCAATGCAATGCGGACTTGGCGCGCTGCGGCC
>JBLRXB010000010.1:0-22774 GCA_047920915.1 Kiritimatiellia bacterium | reverse complement strand
ATTCCAGTTCCGGGCACCGGAACTGGAATGGTCCTTATATTCGCGGGGGGATGCAGGCCATGACGGATCCTTGGGGTACCCCGTTTGTCTTGCGACGCGAGGGCAATGAGTTTCGCGTTACTTCGGCGGGACCTGACCAGCAAATGGGAACCGCAGACGACATAACGGGTTGGTAGGATTGATGAAGGATCGCGATCCCCCGACCTTGTGTCGGTGGTGAAGGAAGTTGGGAAAAGGTCGCGATAGCATTCCCCTCAACGTTTACCTCCGCCGGGGTAAACCCGGTGGGCGGTTCAAGAACAGGTCGTATTTATTGTGGAAGGTTGCTGTCTGCGTATGTACAAGCATGGTATTATGGCACACAAAAAGCACGCCTTTACGCTGATCGAGATGTTGCTTGTGGTTGTCATTGCCGGTGTGCTCGTTGCCATCAGTATGCCGTCTTTTGTGCGGTCGATCCGTGGCAATCGGCTGCGCAGTGCCGCACGCACGGTGGCGGCGTCGGGGCGGTATGCGCGCAGTATCGCCGTTTTGCATCAGCGACCGGTGGCGGTTACGTTTCTGTTGGACGGTGGCAAGTTGGTTGTGGATTTGCTGCAGGTGCTTCCTGGGCCCGATGACACGAATGGTGATGCTGCCGGGGACGAGGTTGGTCGGCAAGATGCGATGCCGGATGAGCCTGTGCGCGCAGGGCTGGCGGACCAGCCTGTTATCCGGATTGAACGGGTCTTGGATGGTGTGCGGATTGTGCGAGTGCATATTTCTGATCGTTCACGGCTGGAGCGCAACGGGGATGATGGACAGCGTATCCAGGTGATTTATGGGTCGAATGGGCGTTGTCTGGCGCATGAAATCGTGTTGGAAGATGCTGATGGCTTGCAGCTTGTTGTTGCCGTGGATGTGTTGGGTGGTGCCGAGATAAGAGAGCGTTGATATGCGTAAGACCGGAGTGAGGCAATGGGATGCGGGGATGACCTTGGTAGAGGTTTTGCTTGCGATTGCGATTCTGGGGTTGGTGCTGGTCGTGATATTGACGGCGGTTACCCGTTGTCTGGCGGTATTGCGTGTGTCTGATGATTACCATCGGGCGATGTGGGCCTTGTCGATGGGCGAGGCCGAGCACCCCCTGATCCTGGGGCGCGATAGCACACCGGAAGATTTGGAGGTTTCGTCTGTGCAGTATGAGGACATCACCTACAGCCGCCTGGTCGAGGATCCCGATGTGGATGCGCCTGACGCGGAGCTCCGGCTACTTTTTGTGACGACGACTTTGGAGTGGGAAGGGCGCGGCAATAAGCAGCGTATCGTGGTGCCGCAGTATTTGTTGTTCCGGGAGTGATGATGCGACGAAACGTTGGCTGGTATATTTGTACGGGCAAGGCGCGTGACGCTGGTGCGCGGTTGTGCGCCGGATTCACCCTGCTGGAGATTCTGCTCTCCGTGTCATTACTGGCCGTGACCGCGACGGTCACCTTTATGACGTTTTCGGTGGCAACAAGTGCCTGGCAGCGAGGGACGGCCTTGGTGGATCGTTTGCATCATGGTGACTATGTCATGCAGCAGGTCGTTGTGGCGCTGCGCAGTGCGTACTTCAAGCAAGAGGGTTTGCATGGCTTCCAGCATACCGATGGTGGTTTGGGAAGTTCGGCCTCCGACGAGATCAGTTGGGTGAAGCTGGGTGGGGCGCTTGTGGGGCGCGAGCAGGATTATGTGGAGACACCGCATCGGGTACGTCTGTTTATGGGGCGCGATCAGGATGGGCGGGAAGGGATTGCGTTTACCGGCTGGCGGTTGGCGGGGCAGGAGGATGATTTTGATCCGGATGCGCTGTTGCCAGTCGTGCTATCGGAGCGTGTGGTAGGGTTTTCCTGTCGCACGGCCTGGGAGTTTGATGTGGCGGGTGAAATTGACTGGCTGGATGAATGGGAGCGTACGAACCACGTGCCTGCCCTGGTAGAGGTTACGTTGTATCTGGAGCCTGTTGCGGAAGGTGCGGAGCCTGTTGAGATGCGTCGCGTAGCCCAGATTCGGCTGGGTGATGCAGAATGGAGGCGGGAGTGATGCGCACGGTCACAAACGGCGATTCCCGTCGGCGTGGTTCGGCACTGATTATTGTTTTATGGATAACGGGTCTGTTGTCCATATTGACCGCATCGCTGGCCTTTGAAGCGCAACTGGAGGCACGCATTACGAACTACTATCGGAACCGGACCATGGCGTATTACAGTGCCCGCTCGGGGTTGGCACTCGCGGAGTTGCTGATCAGCAAGAGCGCGGGGCTCCAAGGTTCGGAGTTGGATGCCGTGCGAGCCGAGCAGGAGCGTTGGTACGAAAGCGCGCGTAGTCTGGCAGAAGGCGGCTTTATCGAGATTACGCACGAACTACCCGTAGAGGAAGGGGAGGTGGCGTCCATTGTATTGCGGATCATTCCGGAACCAGCCCGGCGAAATATCAATGTGATTGCGCGTGCGCAGGATGACGAAACGATGGAGCGCATTCTTGATGTCGGGGGGATACCGCAGGAGTTGTGGCCTGTTTTGATCGACAGTTTGTTCGACTGGGTAGATGCGGATGACGCGCCCCGTGCGGATGGTGCGGAAACCGATGATTATTATGCGAATCTGGATCCGCCGTATCGTGCCAAGAATGGGCTATTGGATACGGTGGGAGAAATGCTGTTGATTCGTGGTTATACGCGCGAAATTCTTGATGGGGGTCGTCTGACAGGTAGTTTTTTTGAATCGGATGAGGTGGTTGTGCGCGGGATCGGCGATCTGTTGACGGTGCATGGGGATGGCAAGGTGAACGTGAACGCCGCGAGTCAACAGGTATTGATGACAATACCCGGTATGGATGATTTGATTGCTAGTGATATCGTCAGACTTAGGGGGGAATGGACAGATGGTAGCGGGGAGGCGCGGCAGGGATTTCGGTCAGCGGGAGAATTCCTGGCGGAGTTTCCTGATTTTCCGGAGGAACGCCGCGATATGGTTACGGTAGGTTCGGCCATTTTCCGGATTGAAAGCGTCGGTATTTTGTATGGTGTTCGGCATACGATTTGGTGTACGGTGGAGCATTCGGGAGGGCGCGTTCGCATCCTGGAATGGCGCGAAGATGATTGATCATGCAGCCGCAGGCCGCAGAAGCTAGGAATGTTTTTTTATGGGTTCAGATCGTATAACCATTATCCGGGGCAAGAATAACGGAACGCTGGACTGGCGGGCATGTCGTCGCGGCCAGTCTGGCGTGCTGGCAGAGGGTGCCCTGGAGAGCGGCAGCGAGACGTTGCCTGCGGATGTGTCCGGCAAGCGTGCGGGTAGCGTAATTCTGGCATTACCAGCGAGCCAGATTGTCACGCGGATCATGCAGTTTCCGGTACTGGATGCTGAGGAATTGGCCGGAGCCGTTGCCTTGCAGGTTGATAAGTTTTCGCCGTTTCCTGTTGAGCAAATGGTTTACAGCTATGAAGAGCTTGGTAAACATGAGGACAAATGCACGGTTTTGATGGCGATTGCGCAGCGTGCCGCGGTTGCCGGGTGGGGTGACGCCCTGCGTCGTTCGGGCACGGAAATCAGTCGCGTTGATTGTGCTGCTCTTGGGATGTGGCATGCGATGGTAGGTAGCGGTGGTATTGCTGTGCAGCGTCGGGAAAGCCTGCTGGTGGTGGATGCCGATGAGATGGTTTTGATGACGCACGATAATGGCACCCTGCTGGCAATCAGCGGGTTGGGGCCGTCTGTGGATTTTGGGGATAGCGTGGCCTGCGCGGATTTGGCCGAGGAGGTTGGGCGCATTCTGATGGAGACCGATGCCGAGAATGGTATCGGCAGTGAACCTTGTCTGGTGGTTGTTGCCGATACGGGGGTCCAGCAAGTGGGCGCATTAAAGCGTGCGTTGGCGCAGGTCGTTGAAGTGCCGATCGTTGATTATGCGTCAAAAGCCTTTCCTGACATTGTGGATGGCATGATACAGCGTTCCGGGGATCTTTCTTCGGCAGCACGGAGCTTGAATCTGGTTCCGCCGGAGTGGGTGCATGACGCTGATGCGCTACGATTCCGGAAGCGCATCGTTTTACTTGGCAGTGGCTTGCTTGGTCTTTGGTTATTGTTATTTGCGGGTGGCTGGGGCCATCTGGCCTGGCAGCGTGCGCGTCTCGCGCAGTTACAGCAGCTGGACGTGCAGTGGCTGCGGCCAGCCAATGCCATTCGCGGTTTGCGTTTACAGGTGAGTTTCATCGATCGGTATCGTGACCGGACGCATTCCGCATTGGAAAGCTTGCGGGAAGTCAGTGCTGTGCAGCCGCAAGGCGTGGATCTGGTTTCATTTACCTATCGCAAGGGTGATGGTATGGAGATTATCGGTGAGGCGGATTCGGGGGATCTGGTTCTGGAGTTTAACCGGCGTCTCAATGCGTCTGCTCTTTTCGGGGATGTGCGGCCCGGCACGCGAACGATAACACGCCAAAGGCGGCATCGATTCAGTTTTGATATTCGCTTTGCAGAGGAGGCACCATGAAAATGTCCCCGCGTGAATGGATGCTGGGTATGCTGACGGTGATGGCGACATTATACGGGTTGTTGTATTACGGGTGGACGCGACAGCAGCCTGTATTGCAGCAAATCCGTATGGAGCAGGCGCAGCTTCGGGCCTCGATTGCCATGAGCCGTGAGCTGGTGGACGAGCGCGAGATCTGGGAGTCCCGCATGGCGGAACGCCAAGGTCTGATGCCTGTTTTTCCGCAGGGGCAGCGGATGGATTTACACTGGCTCGCGGCCTTGGAGAATATTGCCAATCGCAACCAGTTGCAAATCCTGCGCCATGAATCAGGTGAGGAGCGGCAGGAGGGACCGGTGTTTGAGTTGCCGATTTATATTCGCCAATGGGAGGGATCGATTGATGCGCTTGTTCGATTCCTGTTTGATATCGAGCGCGAGGGTGCTATGCTAGATGTCCGGTACTTGCATGTTCGCCCCAAGGACCGGACTATTCGTCATGGGCGGATCGATGTTTTTTGTGCGTATCTTCGTGAATCTTGAAGCAGACAGGAATTAGTACGTCATGCGGGTGATGGATTTGTCGTTATTGGGTATACTGGGGTTATCGCTTGTGGCGTATGGTCAGGCACCTGCGGGGGTGGTGCGTGCCCCGCAGGCGCTACCACCTGAAACGGTCGCTGTTCCCCGGAGTCCTGTACCTGATGGGGGACTGCATGAGGAGTTGACCGCCCGGCTTAACTTCAGTGAGGCACCGCTGGATATTGTGCTGGCTGATTACAGCGAAAAGACCGGCCGCACGTTGTTGCGTGCCCCGGGCTTGCCGACCCCGACTTTCACCTTGCGTAGTCAAGGGGAGTTGACGATCGCCGAATATCTCAGGGCTGTTGAAACGGTTTTAACCATGCATGGTGTGGGGCTGGTTGAGTATGGTGATCGTTTTATGCGGGTTGTTCCGATTGCGGCGATACGCCGGGAGTCGATGGATATTTTCGAGGCGATGCCTGAGGGGGTTGCTCTAGATCGAACTGGCACGATGATCAGTCAGATGGTGGCGCTCAAGCATATTGATATTCAGGAGGCAACAGCTGCGATTGAGCCGATGCGCAATGAGCGGGGCCAGATTCATGCCTTTGAGCGCACGAATACGATTATGGTTACGGACTATGCCTCGAACATCAACCGGATGTTGCAGGTGCTACGGATGCTGGATCATCCGATTGAGGCGCGCGAGGAGCCGAATATCATACAGATTCGCTTTGCGCGTGCGGGCGAAATCAAGCAACGTTTGGAAGAGATCATCGCAGAATCGCAGCGTGAGCAGCAACAGGCGAGTGCTCCCCGGCAACGAACAGCGGGACGCCCCGGGGTCGAACGGGGTACGGCTCCGGCCGCTCCGGCGGGCGTGATTCGTCCGACGAGTGTGCAGCAGCGTGCCGGCCAGGATGGCGGTGATGGTGGCGGGGCGGCCGATCCGCTTTTGATTGCCGATGCGCAGCGCGGTATCATTCGTGGGCGGGTGCAGATTATAGCGGACGAGCGGACGAATCTTCTGATCATTATTACACGTCCTGAAAACATGGCGTTTTTTGAACGGATTGTCGCCGTACTGGATGTTGAGACCTCCCCGGATGTGATTGTGGAGGTGGTGCGGCTGGAGTTTGCGAATGCCGAGGACATTGCCGGTATGCTGAATAATCTGATAGGTGCGACGTCTCGTGATGAGAGGCCGGGTGGGGCTTCCGTGGGAGAATCCGATGGTGTGGAGTCTCGTCGACTGGCTGAGATCGAGGCGGCGTTGCGGCGGCGCGAGGCAGAGGCAGAGGCAACCCGGCGCTCGAGTGTAGGAGAGTTGTCCAAGGATAATGTAACGATTTTGAGCGATAAACGCACCAATTCGTTGATTCTGATGGCGCGGCGTGGCGACATCGAGACGATCAAGGATATTATCAAGGATATGGATCGTATGTTGGCGCAGGTGTTGATCGAGGCGGTGATTCTCGAGGTATCGCTGGATGATTCCCTGGAGACTGGAGTCTCCTGGGTACAGAATGCCCTGACGACGTACACGCAGAATTCGCGTGGGGAGCGTTCGCCGGTCATGTCGTTTGCGGGTGGTGGTGGCGGTGCAACCGGCATGATGCCTCGTGATGCATCCGGTATCCGCGGGGACGAGCTTTCAACTTCCGGTTTGGGGTATTTCTTTACCTTGTTTGATTTGAACGTGAATGCGGTTTTGCGTGCCAGCTCCACGGATTCGCGTTCGCGGGTGATTTCCACGCCGGCGTTGTTGACGACCGACAATACGGAGGCGACCTTGTCATCAACCGAGCGGATCTATGTTTTTGAGGGGACGACGTTTGTGGGAACCGCAACCGACAGTCGCACGGCACGTTACCGGCAGGAGGACGTAGGGTTGACGCTGACGGTGAAACCACAGATCAACGAGAACCATGTGGTGATGATGGAGATCAAGCAGGAGATCAGTGAGCCTGGTGATACCGGGACGGATACGGATAATCTTGCCGGGCAGCGCATTTCGATTAATCGCAAGATCGAGGCTTCCATTGCGGTACGCAGTGGCCAGACCATTGTATTGGGCGGGCAGGTTCGCGAGCGCGACAGTCGCAGCCGGACCAAGATTCCCATTCTGGGTGATATTCCTATTCTGGGGCGTTTGTTTAATTCGGATGCGCGGGGTACGGGGCGTACGGAGACGATTGTATTCATAACGCCTTACGTTTTGGATACGCCGGATAAGGTGGCGGAAGAGACGGAGCGGAGGCGTGACGCGCTGAATATTGGTGGGATGTGGCAGCGGGGTTGGTCGGGAAGTGAATTGGCCGATCCGCCTGGTTATCAGCGGCCACTTCCCGGTGCGCGCGGGAGCGGTGCCGACATACGTCGGCACACGCAGCGGAGCGAGCCCAGCGGGCGAGAAGTGGTGCCGATTCGGACTGATGATGATGTGGCTGCATTCATTGAGGCACAGCGTCGGCGTTTGCAGGCTGCGATGGATGGCGATGGTGATGCGTCCGGGCACCAGTGAGAAATGGGGTTGATGCATGAAGGAAATGAAGGCCATTGTGCAAAATGCACAGGGGATTCATTGTCGCCCATCCGCGTTGATCGTCAAGCATGTCGGCAATTATGATGGTCAAATACGTGTTATTGGGGAACGGGGCTCTACGTCTTTGCGTTCGATCATGGAATTGATGACACTTGAGTTGTATCCGCAGTCGGAGGTATTGATCCAGGTAGAGGGTCCGGATGAAGATCGTGTTTGCGGGGAGTTGGTCGATCTTTTCGAAACCCATTTTGATTTTCCGCCGGAGTGATGGGGAGATGGTGTAATGGCGGAATTGCATGTGCGTCTTGAGAAGCGTGATCAGCTTGCGCGCGAAATGGAAGCGGCCGGGGTTCGGGAGGACGATCTCAAGGAGTCGTTCATATTGGGTGCGGGTCCTGGCGGGCAAAAGGTCAACAAGAGTAGTGTCTGTGTGATGTTGATTCACCAGCCGAGCGGGAAGGTTGTGAAGTGTTCGCAAACCCGATCCCGTGCCTTGAATCGGTATTATGCGCGCAAGATCCTGTGCGAGCGCATATTGGCCGAGCGCGATGGTGTGCGTAGTAAGCGTCAGCAGGAGATGGAACGCATCCGGCGGCAGAAACGCCGTCGGAGTAGGCGTCAGCAGGCGCGAATTCTGGATAGCAAGCGTCAACATGGCGCGTTGAAGGCCTCGCGCCGCAAAGTTTCTCCGGGAGAGGAATAGGCATGGGTCGGGTGCGTTACTCTGTTGCGTTGGTGAACGGCCTGTATGCCAGGATTCGTGGTTTTGGCCTGCATGTGCCATTTCGTGTTGATCGGTACGAGTCAGGCACGGTGTTGGATCTTGATCTGACCACGGCTTGGCCGGAAGCGCGCTGCAGGGCTTCGTTTCTGGTGGAAAAATTTGTGGGGGGCGGTTTTGCGGGTCAGGTTTATCGCTGCCGTTTTAGTGGTGCGGATGATCTTGCGGTAGCGGCGGGTGCCGGATTGCAGCTTGACGGAACCTATGCGGTGAAAATTCTTGTGCCCCCCAGTCGTTTTGCGGCAGGTTTTCGCAACTGGGTCTACGGGCTGGCCTTTCAAGCACCCTTTAGTGCGCAGGTGGTCGCATCGGCCTGCCGCAGCGGATTGTTGTGGCCCAAGGTTTTGCGCTTGGCTGCACAGGCTGAGTTTGGGCGCGCGGATGCAATTGCAGACACGTATGCTTCCTTTTATGATGCAAATTTCGGTGCTTTTGGTGAAGTGCGGGAATGGGTTGAGGGGCGGGGCTGGCGTCTGGAGGCAGATTTGCGGCCTGCTTTGCGTAAGCAATGGCGGACGATGCATGCAAGGGATGCAGGGAGTGCTGAGTACGTCGCCAAACGTCAATTCATGGACCGGTTGGTTCGTATGATGCATGCGATGGGCGCACCTGAGTTAGCGCGCCAATATGTCTGGAGTACGTGCAAGAGCCAGCCTAATGTGCTGAAGCGTTTTGGGTTTGACGATGATCCAGGTGGCGGATTGTGTGCGGTTGATTTTCGGGCGGGGCTGGCTCTGATTCCTTTATTGCCGATGAGTCCGGGCGATTTTCCGCTGATCTGGCAAGGTCTTCGGCGTGGTTCTCTGGCGCAATTCGACCGTTGCGATTTCGTCCGGTTGCGCGCCTATGTAGAATCGCATCCGGAGGCTTTCAAGGGTAACGAAGGTTTGATCGATGCCTTGCAGGACGATGATCGGCGGTATCGTCGCTCGATGCCGGATATTACACACCAAGGCTTACGGCTCTGTGTGGATCGGGGATTGCGCGGTGATGTGCGACACGGTCTCGTGGAGGCATATCGCAATGCCAATTGGATTGATGATGAAGCTGCCGATCGCCTTTTGCGAAGCAAGGCTTCTTTTGCTTTGTTTTATCTATTGGGGGCGATACCGCTGTTTGGTCGGTTTTTCCGTGGTTTGAGTGGTCAAAGTGTTGTCAGGTCTCATGTTGCCAGAATGTTTTCCAGCTTTCGTTATTTTCGCATGAGCGGACAGGCCACGGCCGCGCATATGGCGATTCTGTGGCATCAGTCCGGGCGGGTGGGGGAGCGTCATGCGCAATTACTGGCGGACCATGTTGGTTTGTTCTGGTTGGAACGGTTGACCGTGCGGATCTTGCCGATCTTCTTGCACCGCTGGATCACCGAACCATTGTGGGTATGGCGTTGCATGCGGGGGGGCATCCGATATGTGTATGCGTTCCTGCAGGATGCTGCATTCAGGGAAAACTGGTTGCGGGAGCAAGTGCAGATGGGGTTAGATGATGGTATGCTTCTCCCGGCAGATGCCAACAAGATATTGGCACAGATTGACGACCCCTATATTGCGAAATACCTCAAGAGTGTGGGCGTACATTTGGCCTGTATACCGATAACCCAGATTGTCTCGGTGACCGTCGGCGCGATTCTTGCGGCCAAGATATATGCACATACGGGCGATTTTACGGCTGCCAGCATCCGGTTTGGTGTTGTGCTTGCGGCTTTTCAAGTTTTTCCCATATCGCCGGGATCCATTGTGCGGGGGTTATATGTGGTTTATCTGATGATTCGGGAGCGGAACTTCCGGGATTACGTGGTGGCCGCGCCGCTCTCGTTTGTCAAGTATATCGGCTATTTGGCATTTCCTATCCAGATGGCAACGGCGTATCCGGTATTGTCGCAATTCATGGCGAGCCGTTGGGCGACGGGAGCGGTGCATATTATTCCTGTTTTCGGGGAGCAGGGGGCGCTATTGGAGCATGCGATATTCAATGGATTCTATAATCGCCCTCGAATCTGGGGTTCCTGGCTGCGTGCAAGAATCAAGGGTGTTCTGGATGTGTGGTTTCTGGCGGGTCTTGTTTTGGGTGGCTGGATGTGGTGGCGGCTTGATTTTGAGGTGCCAGGCAGCATGCGTAGCTTGGTGAACATCTGTATGTGGGTCGTGTGCTTACATGTTTTGCCGCGGTTCCTGTTTTATCCGTTGTTACGTAAACGGGATATGCCTGATCATCACGGATGATCCGGGGCAGGGGCGACTGCAGGCATGGCTGGCGGATGTGACCAGAGGTGTGGGTGCTTGTTCCCACCAAGCCACGCTCTGAGCTTGTCGCTATTTTCACCGCGGAGCACGCGCCGTAGCTCCATGCGTGCCTCGTCGGTGTCGATGCCTTGCTCGCAGAGTGTGTTCAGCAGCATATCAAACCGGTCTCTGCGCTTATTGCCTGATTGAGATGAATCCCTGCGGTCATGAAAGTCCGCCAACAGGGTTGAGCCGCAGATGCAATTGCGGAAGACGCCGATGGAAGCCGTATCGCGCAATCCTTCCATTGTGAACAACCCGCTTTGTTCTTGTAGCGTGATGTCCTTTACGGGTGTGGTTTCCTTCAGAAAGGTGTCGCTATCCTTGTAGACCTTTCCGCACATGGGACATGTTTTGGGGAAAGCTGCTTCTGCTAGTGTTTTTAGATTCTGGTAAAATGCTTGTGTCCAGTTTTCCTTGATTGGCGGCTTTGCTTCCATGCTTGCATTATAAAGATTTCCGGTTGCGCAGCGCAAGTGAAAAGGTCGGCATACAGCCGGTGGGATCGTGACTAGCGGCAACAAAACGCAGATGCGCCCGTGCGGTGGGGATGGAGTCAGCCGTCGCCGTCTTCTATATGCTGGGAGGAGGATTTGCGATGGTAACGCGTAGCATGGGGTCAAATTGATCGCGCAAGATGTTCTGAATGGCCGAAAGCGTCATGCCGAAAGAGCTTGGGCACGTGCTACAAGCGCCCTGATAATAGACGGTTAAGAGGTGTGAGTCCGTATCGAAGGATATCAGTTTGAGTGCGCCTCCGTGGGCGTCAATATAGGGGGTTACGGTTTCATCCAGAATTTCTGCGATGATATCGAGTTGGGGAGATGATATGACGGGGGGGCAGTCGGCGTCGGTGTCCACTTCTGCGGTAACGGCAGGGGGCGTATATTCGCAATCATGCGTATCGATATATTTTTCGATAATCGCGCAGATGATATTTTCGAGTAGATACCAACTGCCAGTGCCATCCTGTGAGACGGTCAAGACATTGCCACGCAACAGGATTTCATCAACATGGTCAAGTTCGAGGATATGTTCGATGACAGGGCCAGCTTCAAAGGGGCCGGTTTTCTTGCGGTACACGACAGCATCCCCTTGTCTGAGTTTACGGTCTGCAATGAATTTGCGAGAGCGTGGATTGGGTGTCAGATCAATGCTGATGTTCACGGGAACCATGCTTATCCTTCTGTCTGGTCGCTGGTGCCAGCCTGCTGGTGCAACAATTCATGCATGGCGTGCCAGGAAAGAATGGCACATTTAACGCGAGAAGGGAATTTCCAGACGCCAGAGAATGCTGCCAGTTTTCCCATTTCCGGATCCTGGCTTTCGGCGGATCCGGGCTCTTTTACCAGACGTTGAAAACGTGTAAACAGAGCTTCGGCCTCTGTCGCCGGCTTCCCGATAATACTGTCTAGCATGATAGAGGTGGATGCCTTGGAGATGGCGCATCCGGCACCTTGGAAGGATCCGTTGCGTATGATTCCTTCGTTATCAATTTGAAGAAACAGCTCATAGCTGTCGCCACATAGCGGGTTATCAGCCTTGATATGGTGCGTACAGCTATCCAGCTTGCCGAAATGTCTAGGTGACCGGCTGTAGTGCAGGATGATGTCTTGATAGAGGTCGGCGGCCTGTGTCATGCAAATACCTTGATAATACGTTTAACACTTTCTGTAACACGATCAATATCATGTTTGTCGTTGTAAAGCGAGAATGACAATCTAATTGTGGCGGGCACGGCAAAATGTTGCATCAGTGGCTGGGCGCAGTGATGTCCGGCGCGCACAGCGATGCCATCATCGTCGAAGAGCGATCCGGCATCGTGTGGATGAACCTGGTCGAGGGTAAAGGATATGATCGATGCTTGTTTGGCAGGGGCACCGACCAGATGTAAACCGGGGATCTGTACCAATTGGTTTCGCGCGTACTGCAATAGATTGGCTTCGTGTTGCATAATACTCTCGAAGCCGACATTCTTTACAAACCGTATGGCTGCGTCCAGGCCGATCGCACCGGCTATGTTGGGGGTCCCGGCTTCAAATTTGGCAGGCAGATCGTTAAAAACCGTTTTTTCGAAGGTGACGGATTTGATCATGTCGCCGCCTGTTCGTGCGGGCGGAAGTATCTCGAGCAGTTTTTCGCGACCATACAAGACCCCGATTCCGGTTGGGCCGAAAATCTTATGGCCTGAGCATACGAGAAAGTCGCATTCCAGTGCTTGCACGTCGATGGGCATTGTGGCGGCGGCTTGCGCGGCATCCACCAGTGTCCACGTGCCTGCTTCCCGGGCAATTTGAATCATTTCCCTGATGGGGAGTATCGTGCCGATGGCATTGGATACTGCGATAAAGGCCGCAAGTTTGACATTGGGTGTGCAGGCGGCGCGAAAACGGTCGAGGTCGATATCCCCTTCAGGGGTAATGGGTGCCACGCGCAGCTCGATGCCGTGATAATCGCGCAACATTTGCCAAGGGACAATATTGGCATGATGTTCGAGGGTTGTGATCAGGACCGCATCGCCCGGTTTCAGGATGCCACGGCTCAGGCTTGTTGCCAGCAGGTTGATGCTGTCTGTTGTGCCTGCCGTAAAGATGATCTCGCTTGTGCTTTTGGCATGCAAGAAGTCCCGCACGGTTTGACGGCTAGCTTCGAATGCGGCCGTTGCGTTTTCGCCTAGCGTATGTACAGCCCGATGCACGTTAGCCGAGCAGGTGGTATAATAGTGTTGTACCGCCTCAATGACGGGCAGGGGCTTGAGGGTCGTGGAGGCGGAATCCAGCCAAACCAGGCGGTTGCCCTTGATTTGCTGTTGCAAAGCAGGGAAGGGGGCTTTTAGCGGTAGCGGTGTAGTTGTCATGATGGTTGGTCAAAAAAGTTCTGGGCCGTTTGGTGGAGTCGATGTTGCTGGTATTCGGATGGTTGCAGATGGATGAGATCGGCCACAAAAGCGCGCGAGAGCATGGCTCGTGCAAGGTTGGTGGGGATGGAGCGGCTCTGCAGATAAAAGAGTTCCATGGGGTCGAGCTGTCCAATGGTGGCGCCATGGGAGCAGCGTACATCATCGTTGTGAATCTGCAGTTCCGGCTTTGTGTCGATCACGGCATGCGGGCTACGCAACAGCGTACGGTTTAGCTGGTAGCCATCCGTGCCGCAAGCCCCCGGATGCACTTCTACCAGTCCGTTGAATACCGCGTGGGCATTATTATCGAGCACGCCTTTGTATACCTGCCTACTCTTGCAATGCGGTTTGCGGTGTTCAATGAGGGTGTGAAAGTCGGCCGTCTGGCGATTGCGCAATAGGTAGATGCCATTGAGATGGGCTTCGCTACCGGATTCTTGCAAGGATACCGAAAGGTCGTGCCGCGAGAGACGTGCGCCGGCGGCGAAATCCAATGCGTGCAGGTAGGCATCGCGCCCGAGAGCGATGCGTGTGGTAGTGAATTGATAAGAAGCTTGATTGCATTGCTGGTCATGGGCGTATGTGAGTCTGGCCCCGGCTGCGAGATCGAGATCAATGCAGGCTGTCCCCATTGCAACTTGGTTGTCACGGCTCCATTGCGAGATCGTCAAGGCGACATCGCTATGATTACCGGCTTTCAGGTATATACGTGGTGCGCTCAGCAAAGGGATGCTTCCATGCCCGCCATAGACAAGATGAATATGCAGGTTGCATTTGGTATCCGGCGCAATGGTTATGCAGAGGCCATCGTGCCACAGGGCCCGGTTCAGCACGGCGAAAAAAGATTCGAGGCGGTAGTTGGTGCGTTGCAATACGGGCTTGATGCAATCGATGTTGGCAGGGTTGGAGAGTGTGCGGATCTGCACGCCCTCCGGTATATTCTGCGAAGGCAAGGGTAGATACGTGCCGTTAAGCACGGTGAAGTGCAGTGTACGGTCAGATGTCTCTTGCGGGGGAGTCTTTATGTCCTCGTGCGCAGGGGTGCCTGAGGGTAGTTGCCATTCGAATTGATTAATACTGGAGAGGTCTGTGTATTTCCAGGCCTCCACCCCTTGCCCGGGGAGCCCGTTATTTTGCAAGAGGTCGCGGCAAACGTGGCGCTCCTCGGATAGCCACACGGGTACACTAGGAATAGCCAGCGGTGGTTCTCCTGTCAGTGCATGGATGAGCGGATCGCTGAGGGGAATCATTTTTCTTTTCATGGCTGGCGTACCCATTCATATCCGTGATTTTCGACTTGCTCGGCGAGGGTGTGATCACCGGTTCGGAGGATGCGGCCCTCTGCCAGGACGTGCACGACGTCCGGCTTGATGTAGCGGAGCATCCGCTGATAATGCGTAATCAAGAGCATGGCATTGCGCGGCGTGCGAAGTTTGTCCACGCCTTCAACCACAATGCGCAGGGCGTCGACATCGAGTCCTGAGTCGGTCTCATCGAGCAGGGCGAGGCGCGGATTGAGGATGGCCATTTGCAGGATCTCGTTACGTTTTTTTTCGCCGCCCGAAAAGTCTAGATTGACGTCCCGGTCGAGGTAGGACTCATCCATCTCAATGAGCTTGCGCTTTTCGGCGGCGAGTTCGCGAAATTCAAAAGCGTCCAGTTCCGGAATGCCTTGTGCGCGGCACTGGGCGTTGAATGCGGTTTGCAGAAAATGGAAGTTACTGACACCGGGGATTTCGACGGGGTATTGGAATGCCATGAAGATGCCGGCGGCGGCGCGTTCGTATGGTTCCATCGCGGTCAAATCGATCCACGCGCCTTCGTGTTGATATAGGATTTCGCCATCGGTTACCTCGTAATCGGGGTGCCCGGCCAGCACGCGTGCGAGCGTGCTTTTGCCTGATCCATTGGGTCCCATCACGGCATGGATCTGGCCCGCATTCACCTCGAGATCCACGCCCTTCAATATTGAGGGGCCGTCGACCACTTTGGCGCACAAACCTGAAATCTTGAGTATGCTCATAATCTTATCCTACGCTATGTTCCAGTTTCATTTCCAAGAGTTTTACGGCTTCGACAGAGAATTCCAAGGGCAGGGTTTTAAAGACTTCCTTGCAGAAACCATTCACGAGGAGAGATACCGCCCCTTCGGCATCGAGCCCGCGACTTTGCAGGTAAAAGAGCTGGTCGTCGCTAATGCGTGAGGTGGTGGCCTCATGTTCGATAATGGCACTGGGGTTGTGAGCCTCCAGATAGGGGAATGTATTGGCAGAGCACTTGTCGCCCACCAGCATGGAGTCGCACTGGGAAAAGTTACGCGCATTCTCGGCGCCCGGGGCAATGCGCACGAGTCCACGATAGCTGTTACGTGATTCTTCGCAAGATATGCCCTTGGATACAATGGTGCTGCGCGTGTTTTTTCCCATGTGAATCATCTTGGTGCCGGTGTCGGCTTGCATGCGGTTGTTTGTCAAGGCTACCGAGTAAAATTCACCAACTGAATCGTCCCCTTTCAAGATGACGCTGGGGTATTTCCAGGTAATGGCCGACCCTGCCTCGACTTGCGTCCATGAAATATGCGAGCGTTTGCCTTCGCAGCGGCCTCGCTTGATAACAAAGTTATAGATACCGCCGCGGCCTTGCTCATCGCCACCATACCAATTCTGTACGGTGGAATATTTAATCGAGGCATCATCCAGTGCGATCAGTTCCACGATGGCGGCATGGAGCTGGTTGTTGTCGCGCATGGGTGCTGTACAGCCCTCCACATACGAGACGCTGGCACCTTCCTCCGCAATTATCAAGGTACGTTCGAATTGTCCGGTATTCGATGCATTGATGCGAAAATAGGTGGACAGATCGATCGGGCACTTGACGCCTTTGGGTACAAACACAAACGATCCATCGGAGAAGACGGCAGAATTGAGCGCGGCATAGAAGTTGTCGGTGGGAGGCACGATGCGCCCGAGATACTTCTGTATGAGTTCTGGATGCTTTTGGGCCGCTTCGGAAAACGAACAGAAGATGATGCCATACTCTTTGAGCATTTCCGAGTGCGTGGTGCCAACAGATACGCTGTCGAATACAGCATCGACGGCGACCCCGGCTAGACGTTCGCGTTCATGCAGTGGAACGCCTAGGCGATCGAATGTTTTAAGCAATTCGGGGTCAACCTCATCCAGGCTCTTGGGGCCATCGAGGGTGGATTTAGGTGCGGAAAAATAACTGATGTCGTTGAAATCGATCGGGGGGATATCCAAGGCAGCCCAATTCGGATGGGGCTGCTCTTTCCACCAACGGTAGGCTTTGAGCCGGAAATCGAGCAAAAAAGGCGGCTCGTTTTTGCGGGCCGATATCTGCCGGATAACGGACTCATTGAGACCTACGGGAAAGGTATCTTGCTCGATCTCGGTTACGAAACCGTGTTTGTATTGGCGGTTCTTGTTTTGCAATGCTTCCGACATGGAAATCCTTTCTGTCCAGACAATCTGCAGACAGTCTATAAGCCGTAAATCGAATTAAGTCAAAAAAAACTTATTTAACAAAGTGTGTTGATTCTTCGTCGCGATGGCGTTATTGCTTACAGGCATGTCGAAAGTAAACGAGGATACGTATAAATCTGTCATCGGTCGTTTTGTAACGGGTGTGACGGTTATTGCCACGGGTTGGGGCGAGCGTCTGCATGCTATGACAGCCAATGCGGTGACCTCGGTATCGCTGGAGCCCTTGCGTTTATTGGTTTGTATGACAAATGGAAGTCATTGTCTGGCAGCAATTAAGCGGGAAGGTTGCTTTTCGGTTAACATCTTGCGGGAGGATCAGATTGGGCTTTCGGTGTATTTTTCTGGTTATTGGAAGGGACCTAGTACCCCCCCGTTCCGGTTTTCCCCGTGGGAAGGGGGGGCGCGTTTGCACGGATCGATTGCCTCGGTTGGTTGCGGTGTATCCGATCTGGTTGCGAGTGGTGACCACCAGATCGTGATTGGCGATGTGCAGGCTCTGTATCTCGGGTCGGGAGGTCATCCTTTGGTGTATACGCAGTCGCGGTATCACCGCCTAGGAGAAGAAATCGGGCCTCCGAAGAAATTCTAAGATTTTGGGGGAACTTCGTTTTTATATCTCGATGTGTTGAAGTATGTTGCGTGTGATCCGATTCACGGCTGTAAGACGTTTGTCTGGAGATTATTCTACGTTGTTGTATGCTGTGCCATCTGCCCAGGGGTAGACAGGATGATTTTTGGATCGATTCAGCAAATCCTGTACGACTGGTGATAAACATGGGAACGGGACATGCATGTACCTGAAATACAGGGTATAGAAATCGAGGAAAAGGTTGGCGAGGGAGGGATGGCGACCGTCTGGAGAGGTCGCCAATTAACCCTTGACCGTCCGGTTGCGGTAAAAGTTCTGCAGGCGCAGTGGGGGGATGATCCTGCTGACGTTGAGCGTTTTAAAGCCGAGGCACGTGCTGCGGCCCGGCTTAAGCATGCTTCGATTATCCAGGTGCATGATGCGAACTTTGTTGAGGGTCGCTATTACATTGTGATGGAGTTTATCGATGGCTACACCGTGGGGGATTGGTTACGTCGCAAGGGAAAGTTAACCCAGAAGGATGCGTTGCTGATCGCGGAATGTGTTGCTGATGGTCTGGTGTATGCTTGGCACAATGCGCGGATGATTCATTGCGATATCAAGCCGGACAATGTCATGGTGGATCGTGACGGCACGGTGAAGATTGCCGACTTGGGTCTGGCGCGGACCATCGATGTGCTGCGACCGGGCTCGGAAACGGAAGAAGAGGTGATGGGAACGCCCGCGTACATGTCGCCGGAGCAGGTGCGTGGGGTTTCGGATTTGGACTGCCGGGCAGACATCTACGCGCTGGGTTGCATGCTGTACCATATTCTTACAGGAACGATTCCGTTTGAAGGAATGGATGTTGACGCCGTTCTTGCGAAGCAAACCAGTGGGCATTTGCCGGACGTAATGGATGTTGTGGATGGGGTGAGCAAGCCGATGTGCGCACTGCTCCAAAAGATGATGGCGAAGGATCGAGACTTGCGTCAAGCCGATTGGCAGGAGGTGCTGCAGGATATACGACGCGTGCGCCATGGCCATTTACCCAGTCGTTTGCCGCCGCCCGATGCCAGCACGATGTCTTGCAGTAAAAGGCGCATGGGGGCCGGCCGTGATTCGCATGCTGGCAAGGGTGCAGGGCAGCACGCAAGTAAAGAATCGAGGAATCTGGTTCCGATCTTCCTCGCGTTGGGTGTATGTCTGGCTGGTGTTCTTGGATATATTTGGCTCCAGCCTGCAAAGTCGCCTCCGCTGGTTGTTTTGCCGTCTGTGGATGAGGGGGTGCCTACCGCAAGTGATGGTGATGCGCAGGCGCAGGCGCAGTATCAGGCTGCGCTGGCGCGATTCGAGCAGGATCCGATGGATTTTGATGGGGCCATTCGGGCGTTGCGCGCGGTGGTCTCTGCGCATACAGATACGGAGTATGCGTCGTTGGCGCGGGCGGACATGCAGCGGATTGCGATTTTGAAGCAAAACGAGATCGACCGTATGATGGCATTGTTGCGGCAGCAAGCACAGGAGCGCGAGGCGCATGGCGATTTTGATGGGGCGCAGGCCTTGTTGCTGGGCTACGACGGTGCTCTGGCTGCAGCTACTGCTGCGCTGCGACGGGAGGAGGTCTCTGCTTTGCAGCAGCGGCATGAGGCGCATACTTTGGCAATACGGGAGGCGGAAGTATTGCGGCAACAGCGGATAAGCGCAGCCTGGCAGTATCTTTGCCGGGTGCTGCTGGATGATGGTGTGGCCGCGGCGCTATCAAGCGTGGCGATGGTTCTGGAACGTGACTTTCTGCAAGACGATAGTCGGGAGCATTTTGTTGCGATCAACGGTTTGTTGTCGCAGGCTGCCAGCTTGAATTGGCGCGTGCTGCAGTCGTTTGAGCAGGAAAAAGAGCGGGAGATAGGGGTGCATTTAGGCACAGGACCTCAAAATCTTGTGATTTTGGCTGTGGATTATGACGCAGAAACCGTGATGGCGGAACAGCGGTTTATGGTGCGAGGGCATCACGCCGCACGGGGGGTGCGTTTTTCGATTCATGATCTTGCGGCTGCTGAATATGCGAGGCGTGCAGGTGGCGAAGGTGATCTGGCCTTGCAATTGGTTGGTATTCTTGACACATGGTCTTCGATTGAACTTGCTGATTTGGAAAGCCAGCTGGCCGTATTTCCTGCTCCTTTTTCCGAGGTGCTGTTTGCGCAGATGCGTGCGCGTCGTGGTGCGGATCGCGAGTCGTCTGCCAGGGATTTCCTGCTGGAAGGCTTGCAGCGTATTGGGCTGGCAATAGATCGGGCTGGTACATATGCGGATTGGGGGCATGCTTTGGGTGTGGCCAGCAGAAGCGGGACGCTGCAGGCCGATGCCGTGGCGTTAGCATCTGCTTTTGAGGCCGCCTTTGCAGATACGCAGGTGGCGCGTGATGCGGCGGGTGTTTTGCATGCGTTGCGAAGCTCTGCCGTTCGTGCAGCGGAGCCGGAGGCCATCGGGCAGGAGGGGGGTGGGGCACCTCTGCAAGCCAGGGAACGTCGCAGCCGTGGTCTGGTTGTTGATGCTGATGCGCATATAGAGCGGGATGATCAGTTGCGCAGAGCGATGGTTGAACAGAACCCGGAGTTGTTTGCCATGGATGTGCGAATATTTCGCGATTCCGGCTCGGGGGAAGCGAAAAAAGTCGAAGTGGTCTCGGGGGTTCTTTCCAGTATCGGGCCGTTTGCATCCGTTGCGAGTCTGGAGGAGATTGTTTGTGCGGGCGTTGATCCAAAGCATACATGGCGCAATAGACCGATTGCCCCGCTGCGTGACTTGTCGCCTTTGCGGGGCTTGTCGCTAGAGACCCTTTGCATTAATAACACGTCTGTGCGTGATTTGTCACCGCTGCTCGGGATGCCTCTTTTATCGTTCAATGCCTCTTATTCGCAAGTTACGGACATAAGTCCGTTGCGTCATGCCCCGTTGGAAGTTGTGTTGCTGCGTGGTACGTCTGTGCGTGACCTGTCCGTGCTGCGCGGAAAAGCGCTTTCCCGGGTGGATGTCAGCAACACGGCTGTTTTTGACTTTCGGCCACTGGCAAGCCGTGCGCTGATACATTTGGAAGCATCCGGCACGCAATTAAGAGATCTTTCGATCGTACAGGGTAGCCCGCTCCAGCGGTTGAATATTTCGGGGTCCGGCGTCTTTGATTTCTCACCGCTGCGGGATTTGCCTCTGGAACACTTGGAGATGGACAAGACCCAGATTAAGGACCTTTCGTTTTTGCGTGGGAAATCCCTGCGGTATCTGGCCATACGGGAAACCGGCGTGACTGACATCAGCGTGCTTTCCGGCATGCCTCTACGGAACCTGTATCTTGGTAAAACCTCGGTTTCGGATTTCTCGGTACTGGCCTCCCTGCCGCTACGTGACCTGGATCTTTCACACACACGTATCGTTGATTTGACCGTTTTGGCAGGGTTGCCGTTGGAAACATTACATCTTGCCAACACCCGTGTCCGTGATTTGCGTCCGCTGGAAGGAATGCCAATCCGCACGCTGGATATCAGTCGTGTTCCGGTGGAGAGCCTGATGCCCCTTGCGTCTATGCCGATTCAACGGTTAACGATTCATAATCCCGAGCGCGCCGAGGTGCGGAGAGTGTTGCGGCGGATGCCGCAGCTGCGTTTTGTGAATGGGCAGGAGTGGTTGCCGTAATCTTTAGCGGCAAGATTTGCTTGCATCTAGATACCTACGAAGGCCGCACCGAAGACACCCGCTGAATCGCCCTGCGTATGCTTTACAATGGGGGTTTCGAGGCTGTCGCTGAATACTTGGCGTTCGACTTCCTTGATTCCCGCGGTGTAAATGGCTTCGAAATTGGAAAAGCCGCCGCCGAGAATTACGATATCGGGATCGAGAACGGCAATGAGATTTGCCATGGCGGTGCCGAAGCGCACAAAGAAATGGTTGAAGAATTCGACGGCGCGTGGTTCGCCATTGAAGTAGTCTTTTTGTACTTCCGGTAGCGGTTTCGGGTCGTCATACATGCGGGCATACATTTTGGTGAGTCCGCCGCCGCTGATGAAGGTTTCAATGCAGCCTCGATTGCCGCAATAGCATTCCGGTCCGTTGGGGTCGATGGACATGTGTCCCCATTCGCCACCGATAGCCTGCAGGCCCGTGTGCACGTTGCCGTCGACGACGAGTCCGCCGCCGCAACCGGTTCCCATGATCACCCCGAAAACCATGTGTTTGCCTTTTCCCGGGCCCAGCATGGCTTCGGCCATCGCGAAGCAGTTTGCGTCGTTTTGGATGGCGATCGGGCGGCCGAGTGCCTTTTCCAGGTCGCGTTGCAGGGGTTTGCCATTCATGATTACGGCGTTAGAGTTTTTCAGGAGTCCGCTGCGGGGCGAGATAGCGCCCGGCGTGCCAATGCCCAGGGTGTGATTGCCCCCGGTGATCTCTTTGACCATGAGCTGATACAGGCGATTGATATTGGCCACGATATGCTCGTATCCTTGTTCCTGCTCGGTGGGAATGCGTTCGCGAAAGAGGATGTTGGAGTCAGCATCGAGTACGATGCCTTCGATTTTGGTGCCGCCGAGGTCAATGCCGAGTTTGTACATCTGGGTGTTTCTCCGTACTTCCATGTAATGATTAAGGTAGCTGCGTTTTGCGGAAAGCTGCGAGGGCTGTCCATAGTATGGCCAGGCAGGACAGGGTAATGCCGCTGTTGCGTAAGGAAATCAGATATTCGGGTACGCCGACCTCTTTTCCGAGGTAATATGTTCCGATACCTGCCATGGCTAACCCGAGAAAAAGGGCGGCAATGCCGATAATCAGTAGCACCTGGACTTCTTTTTTCGAAAATCGCGGCATCATGCTCTTGTCTTGTTTGTGTCTGGCTTTTTCAGACGTGGATGTTCACTGTGGCTATCTGCAACGTGCAGTTAGCAAGACTGAGTCTGCTGCGTCTGCCGGAAATGTCAACTTTTTCTTATCAGGAATCTGGCGTGGGGGTGGTATATTTTGCTGTCAACGCACGAGGATTGTAGATAGGGCTTTTGCGGCGTGAAGGCGTGTGCTATGTTTACGCTTTGAAAATTTGCGGTTTAAGGGAGCTTTTATGAAAAGATGGCTGATGATTTTCCTGGGTCTTGTCCTGTTGACGGGCTGTGCTCTGCCCGTGCGGAAAGATACGATGCA